>NZ_JBFAKW010000069.1:0-50093 GCF_040655955.1 Streptomyces sp. NPDC050263
TCCTCGTACTGGACGTACTTGGGCTTTCGGCCGGTGCGGCGAGAGTGCGTGCCGGGCGTCGCGACGGGGCGAACGTTGCCTGCCGCGGCACTAGATGAGGCCGAGCGCGCGGACCGCCTCGCGCTCCTCCGCCAGTTCGGCGACGGAGGCGTCGATGCGGGCGCGGGAGAACTCGTTGACGTCCAGGCCCTGGACGATCTCGTACTTGCCGTCCTTGGCGGTGACCGGGAAGGAGGAGATCAGGCCCTCCGGGACGCCGTAGGAGCCGTCCGACGGGATGCCCATGGAGGCCCAGTCGCCGTCCGCGGTGCCGTTGACCCACGTGTACACGTGGTCGATGGCCGCGTTGGCGGCGGAGGCGGCGGAGGACGCGCCACGCGCCTCGATGATGGCCGCACCGCGCTTGGCGACGGTCGGGATGAAGTCCTCGGCCAGCCACTTCTCGTCGCTCACGACCTCGGCGGCGTTCTTGCCGGCGATCGTCGCGTGGAAGATGTCCGGGTACTGCGTCGCGGAGTGGTTGCCCCAGATGGTCAGCCGCTTGATGTCGGCGACCGTCGAGCCCGTCTTCTTCGCGAGCTGGGTCAGCGCGCGGTTGTGGTCGAGGCGGGTCATCGCGGTGAAGCGCTCGGCCGGTACGTCCGGCGCGGCGGCCTGGGCGATCAGCGCGTTGGTGTTGGCCGGGTTGCCGACGACGAGGACCTTGATGTCGTCCGCGGCGTTGTCGTTGATGGCCTTGCCCTGCGGCTTGAAGATGCCGCCGTTGGCCTCCAGGAGGTCACCGCGCTCCATGCCCTTGGTGCGCGGGCGGGCGCCCACGAGGAGGGCGACGTTGGCGCCGTCGAAGGCGACGTTCGGGTCGTCGCTGATGTCGATGCCCTGGAGCAGCGGGAACGCGCAGTCGTCGAGCTCCATGGCGGTGCCCTCGGCCGCCTTGAGCGCCGGGGTGATCTCCAGCAGGCGCAGCTTGACCGGCACGTCCGCGCCGAGCAGCTGGCCGGAGGCGATGCGGAAGAGCAGGGCGTAACCGATCTGGCCGGCCGCGCCGGTGACGGTGACGTTCACGGGAGTGCGGGTCATGGCGTTCTCCGTATGACAGCTGTCGGTGGGGCGTCCCTGCCCCGGGTGGGACGTACAAATGATCGATCTCTTGGTATCAAGAGATCCATCCAGCGGTCAGGCTATCGCGCATCCGGGATCTCGGATGCGCGGGGTTGTGTGGCCCGGCCCACAGACCGACGGCACCGGCCGGTGGCACAGACCGGTGGCACAGACCGGCGGCCGCCGGTCCGGGAGAGGAGTGACCGACGGCCGCCGTGGTGGGGGCACCGGGTCGTGACCGGACTCCCGTGGGGGTACGGTTCGCGTTCCCGGAGCGGAGGGGGGTATTCCTGCGGACGCCGGTTTTCTCCGAGCCGCTTCCCCAGCCTCCTTCCGGGCCACCGGTCAGCGGGTCACCCCGTGCAGCCCTGCTGCCCCGACGCCAGCACCGCACACGCCCTCGCCTCCGCCGCGTCCCGCACCGCCACCATCGGGGTGTACGCGATCGTGTCGCCGGCGACGGTGATGCTGCCGGTCTGCCGGACCGAGCCGACGGTCACCCCGACCTCGTCCCCCTGCGCGGCCTGCGTGATCCTGCCCCAGGCCGCCCCGCAGGTCCTGCTGTAGCGGACCTCGACCAGGGTCGTCCCGACCGTCGCGGTCTTCGCCGTCGCCACGAGTTCGCCGCTGCACCCCATCTCCTCCGCGTCCCGCCCCGTGCAGCCGGAGCCGACGCACAGCACCCCGGAGGGCAGCACGGCCGGTGAACCGGCGGACGGCGACGGCGACCTGGCGGTGCCCACCGCCTGCTTCGGGTCCCCGCCCTCGGTCAGGAAGAACGCGCCCACCACGACGATCACGACCCCCACGACCCCGACGAGGAACAGCGCGGCCCGCGAACCGGCAGCAGCGGCGGGCGCGGACGGCGTCGTCGGGGACCCGCCCGCCGGACCCGCTGTGCCCGAAGTCGCCGCGACGCGCCCCGTAGCACCCTCCCGCGTCTCGGGCGTCTCCCGTGTCGCGAGCGGCGGTGGTCCGAACTCCCCCAGCGCGGCCCGCGCCTGGGCGATCTGGACGGCCTCCATGGTCCGGTCGTGCCGCGTCTGCGAGCGGCTCCAGGCCCGTTCGGCCAGTTCCCACATGGTGGTCAGATGGATGGGAGGCGTGCCCGTGACCTCAGCCAGCGCGACGATCGCCCCCTTGGGCGCGAGCAGCCGGCCGCTGAGATACCGCTCCCAGGACGTCTTGCTGTAGCCCGTACGGTCGGCCACCGCCGCGACGCTCAGTCCCGTGCGGTCCACGACCCTCCGCAACTGCTCGACGAACTCCCGTACCTGCGGGTCGAGTTCGTCCGGCAGGGCCCTCCAGCGAGGCATCGAACCCCCTCCCTCCGCCAAGTCCCCCATTGGCCACGTTAGACCCGATGCACAGACGATTCGGGACAGATCCCCGAACTGTCAACGTATCGACATGAACGTATCGACGTGAACGTATCCAGATGTATGCCGGCCTGCGTCAGCCGAAGGCGAGCGCTCCGCCGACGGCCGTGAGCAGCAGGGCGAGCAGAAGCAGGACCGCGTAGAGGAGGAGGCGTCCGGCCGGCCGGGACGTCGGCTGCGGCGCGGGCTCCTCCAGGCGGTCCCACCAGGGGACCGTCGGATCGTCCTCGTACGCGTCGGCCGGACTCGCCGCCGCCGGTCGCGGCCAGGCCTCGACCGCCAGCTCCCAGCGCACGACGTGCCGTTCGGCCTCCGTGCCGGCCAGCCCCGCGACCCTGCACAGCGCGGCGACGGCCTGCCGGGGCGGCGGCTGGACGCCGTTGAGGTACCGCTGCCAGGAGGACTTGCTGTACGCGGTACGCGCGCCGAGCGCGGCCAGGCTGAGGCCCGTACCGTCCTTGAGCTGCCGCAACTGTTCCACGAAGTGCCGTACCTCCGACGGCAGCCCGTCCGGCAGCGGCTGCCAGGCGCCCATCCCGCCCACCTCTCCTTCGATCCGTTGAGGGGACGATCCGGGGCGGCCGGACGGTTCCCGTGGCACGGACGGCTGTGGCGGGGAGCGCACACCGTAGCGGAACGGTCACTTCCGTGCCACAGCGTCCGGACAGCTGTTGAACAGGGCGTTCACCATGCAGGAGCGTGGAGCGCGTCGGCGGCCCGTCCTTCTCGGGGGATGAGGACGGGCCGCCGCACGCGTGCGTTCAGCTGCTCACCGTGTAGTGCAGGGTGTCCTTCAGGAACGGGATCTGCAGCCACGGGTCGGGCTGTGCCATCAGCGCCAGCAGGACGATCGCCGTGCCCAGCACACCGTAGGTCACGATGTCGGTGAAGCGGGAGCGCACGGCGAGCATGCCGACGCCCGGCAGCAGCCAGCGCAGCACCGCGCCGAGCAGCAGCCCGACGCCGATCAGGATGGTGCCGATCCGGAACACGTCGAGCGCGGTCACCAGCAGACCGACGGCGACGACGCCCAGGACCGCGATGATCGGCCACTGCCGGGCGGCCAGCGCGTCACCGGGCGCGGCCCGGCCGGCGCCCTCGGGGCGCGCGGTGTCGCGGGTGAACTTGGGGAAGCGCCGGGTGGTGCGACGCGGCACGCCGTCGGCGTCCGGGACGCTGACGGGGTCCCGGACCTCGATCTCGTCGCCCTCCGCGGGGACGCCCTCTGCGGGGGTGTTCTCAGCCGGCACTGCGCTCCGCCGCCTCGACCACGTTGACGAGCAGCTGGGCACGGGTCATCGGGCCGACGCCGCCGGGGTTCGGGGAGATCCAGCCGGCCACCTCGCGGACGTCCGGGTGGACGTCGCCCACGATCTTGCCGTCCGCGCCCCGCGAGACGCCGACGTCGAGGACGGCCGCGCCCGGCTTGACGTCCTCGGCCCGGACCAGGTGGGCGGAACCGGCGGCGGCGACGATGACGTCCGCCCGCTTCAGGTGCGCCGAGAGGTCCCGGGTGCCGGTGTGGCACTGGGTCACCGTGGCGTTCTCGCTGCGCCGGGTCAGCAGCAGCGGCATCGGGCGGCCGATGGTGACCCCGCGGCCGACGACGACGACCTCGGCGCCCTTGATCTCGACGCCGTACCGGCGCAGCAGCGTGAGCACGCCGTTGGGGGTGCAGGGCAGCGGCGCGGGCTCGCCCAGGACGAGCCGGCCGAGGTTCATCGGGTGCAGGCCGTCGGCGTCCTTGGCCGGGTCCATCAGCTCCAGGATCCGGTTCTCGTCGATGCCCTTGGGCAGCGGGAGCTGGACGATGTAGCCGGTGCAGGCGGGGTCGTCGTTCAACTCCCGGACGACCGCCTCGATCTCCTCCTGGGTGGCCGTGCCGGGCAGTTCGCGCTGGATGGACGCGATGCCGACCTCGGCGCAGTCACGGTGCTTGCCGGCGACGTACTTCTGGCTGCCGGGGTCGGTGCCGACGAGGATCGTGCCGAGTCCGGGCGTCACGCCCTTCGCCTTCAGCACCGCCACGCGGGCGGCCAGCTCGGACTTGATCTCGGCTGCGGTTGCCTTGCCATCGAGAATCTGGGCGGTCATGCGCCCATCCTCCCGGATGACGGCCCCCGGGTTCCAATCCGGGTGATCCCTCAAGACCTGTCCAGGTGACGCGGGCGCCGAGGCTGACGTGTGCGGATGCGATCGGCGATGTGATCGACGATGTTGCACTTGCACAACACATGGGGAATGCCGCGGAATGCGGCTGGACAACAAACCGGCCATTGCAGAACGATTGACGCCACAGTGCCGCGGGCAGTACCGGGGGGACGAACCGCATCTGTAGAACTTTCCTCCGAGCCAGACCGCGCGTCCCCGCACTCGAGTGCATCACGGAGGAAGGACCGCCATGAGTTTCGGCGACCCGAACAACCCCTACGGCCCGCCGCCCCAGCAGCCGCCGACCGCTCCCGGCTACGGCTACCCCCAGCAACCCCCGGCAGGACCCCCGCCGCAGGGGTACGGATTCCCGCAGCAGCCGGCCTACCCCGGTTACCCGGGGGGCAACATGCTCCCGCAGACCATGCCCGGTCTGATGGTCACCGCGCGGGTGCTGCTCTACATCGTCGCGGCCGTGCAGATCATCATCGGCATCATCGCCGTCTTCAGCGCCGCCACGCTCAACGACGTGTCCAACGCGGGCGAGGACACCTTCGGCAGCAACGACTTCTCCGACATCGGCCAGGCCGGAGCCGGCGTCATTCTCGTCCTCGCGCTGCTCTTCCTCGGCCTGGCCGGCCTGTCGATCACGCTGGGCGTCAAGTTCAGCCGCGGCGGCCAGGGCATCCGCATCACGACGATGATCTACGGCATCCTCGGCGCCCTCTTCGGCTTCCTCATCCTGATCGGCGCCGCCGACGCCGGCTCCTCCGCCGGGCTGGTGTGGGCGCTGCTGTGGATCGGCTTCGGCGGCATCATGGCGGCGGCGATGATCGCCCCGTCCGGTGCGGCCTGGTTCAGCCGTCCCCGGTACTGACCGCGCACTGTCGCAGCCAGGCCCTGATGCGTCCTCAAGGTGCCGAGCCGGTCGGGATCGGTCGGAACAGAGCAAGGGAAAGATCATCGGAGCGGCGTCTTCGCGCCATTCCTCGCAAGGGCCGTGTCACGCCGTGACACGGCCCTGTCCCGTCGCCCACCCTGATGCCGTAGGAGCAGGTGGGGACGGGGTGACACACCGTGTACAGCATCATCGTCGTACCTCCGGGAACGCATGAGCCCGGGCGGCTTCGGCTGGCCCCCGGTGAGCGGCTGGCCTTCGGACGGTCGGCGCACGACAACGACCTGGCGATCCGGCACGAGGGGGTCTCCCGGCGGGCCGGTGAGATCACCGCGCAGGGCGCGTTCTGGATACTCAGCAATTTCAGCCGCGAACAGACCTACGTGGTGGAGAACCCGGAGGGCGCCGGCGAGCACATCAAGGTCGGGCCCGGGCGCCTGGACGCGCCCGTCCCCTTCGAGTTCGCCCGGATCGTGCTGCCCGCGGCGGGCGACCTGCTCACCCTCGAGGTGTGGGCGCCGCGCCACGACTACCTGGGCACGTCGTCGGGCCTGGACGGCGCCACCACCGCGCCCGCGTTCTCCCTGGACCGCACCAAGCGCTACTTCGCGGTCCTGGCCGCCCTGTGCGAGCCCCGGCTGCGCGGCGAGCCGCACGCCCCGCTGCCCACCGTCGACCAGGTCGTCGCCCGGCTGCGTCCCGGCTGGCCCGCCGCCTCCCGCACCTCCGTGCAGTGGAACATCGACTACCTGGCCGTCAAGCTGCGCCTCAAGCCCGGCCCCGACACGGCCGATCCGGGCCCGCGGCTCAACGGCAAGAAGGAGTCCCTGGTGTCGCTGGCGCTCCGCTTCGACCTGGTGCGCGAGGACGACCTCGTCCTGCTGTCGACCGGCCGGGCGGCGGTGCGGTGACCGAGCCGTACGCGGTCCGGGTTCCCACGGGCTACCGGGTCGGCCGGTGGGAGGTGCGGGAGCCGATCGCGACCGGGGCGTTCGGCAGCGTCTACGCCGCCCGGCGACCCGCCGACGGCACGGCGACCCATGACGGCGATGTGCCGAAGTCCGCCGCGCTCAAGTTCCTGCCCACCGGCACCCACACCCCCCGCCAGCTCGCCCATCTGCGTGAACTGGCCGAGCGTGAGGTGGAGTTGCTGAGCCGGCTGAGCAGCCCGCGCCTCATCCGCCTCTACGAGACCCTCACCGTGGACGACCCGTCCCGCCCCGAACTCGACGGCGCGACCGTGCTGGTGCTGGAGAAGGCCGACGACTCGCTGGCCGCGCTGCTGAAGCGCGACCCGACGCCCGCCCCAGGCCCGGCTCTGCTCACCCAGATCTGCGCCGGGCTGGCCCAGTTGCACCGGGCGGGCTGGGTGCACGGCGATCTGAAACCGGCCAACGTCCTGCTGATGAAGGACGGTTCGGCCCGGCTCGCCGACTTCAACATGGCCGCCGAACTGGAGGGCACCCACGCCTACACCCCGGCTTTCTCCACCCCCGACTACACCCCGCCCGAGCTGCTGTGGGCCGAGATCGGCGAACGCGGCCGCCGGATCCGCCCCTCCGCCGACGTCTGGGCCTTCGGCGTCCTCGCCCATCTCGTCCTGACCGGCTCCTTCCCGCTGCCCGGCGGCACGCCGACGGCCCGCCGCGACGCGGCCGTCTCCTACGCGCGCGCCGCCGCCGAACTGCGGCTGTCCCCCGAACTCCCGGACGCCTGGCGGGAGATCGTCCGCGCCTGTCTGGCCCGCACGCACGCCGACCGCATCGGCACGGACGCCCTGCTGCGCCGCGTCGAGACGACCACCGCCACCCCACCCGGCGGCGGCCGGCCACGGCTGCTCACCCGCCGACCGTCCCGCCGTACGACGATCCTGGCCGGCCTCCTGGTGACCGTCGCGCTGGGCTACGGCGCCAGCGTGTGGGCCGACGACCTCCTCGACTCCGGCGACGGCAAGGGCGGTGGGAGCGCAACGGTGAGCGCCGCCGCGCAGTACGGCGCGGCGGACCTGCGCACCGACAAGGGCGTGCCGGCCGCGTACCGGCTGCTGATCGTCGAGACGGCGCACGACTGCGACCACGACTCCGTCAGCCCTTCCCTGATCGCCGCGATGCTGAAGGTGGAGAGCGACTTCGACCCGGACCTCGCCGACCCCGACAAGAACGAGTACGGGATCGCCCGCTGGACCCCGAGCGTGCTGCGCTGGTGGATGAACGCCGACGGCACCCCCGGGGAGGCCGTCCCCTCGCCTCCCTTCCCGCCGGCCGAGTCCGTCCCGGCCATGGGCCGCTACCTGTGCTGGATCGCCCCGCGTCTGGACGCCGACCTCGCCGGCGACCGGCGTGTCCTGGTCGCCGCCGCCTACCGCACCTCGTGGGACGTCGTGAACAAGGCGGACGGCGTCCCCCCGGAGCAGCGCGCCTACGCGGACCAGGTCGCCCACTACCTCAAGGAGTACACGCCCCCGGGCCGGAAGTGACCCTGAGAGTTCCGAGGTACCTCTCCCCCGTCGCGTGCCCGATGGTGTGAGTGCCGCACCGGGAACGGGCGGCGTCCGGGAAACCACGGGGGAAACGGGGGTACGTCCCATGAAGCGTGTTCTCGCTTCGCTGTGTGCGGTCGCGGCGGTGACGGGGGCCGTCGCGACCGGATGCGGCACCGGCTCGGACGCCGAACGGGGGACCCGGCCGGCGCCGCTGACCTGGCAGCAGGAGCTCCGGATCAGCGACGCGCAGCAGCGGCTGACCTCCCGGTGCATGAAGCGTCACGGCTTCACGTACTGGGAGGACCGCACCCTGACCCTGCGTGAGAGCAAACCGGTGCGGTACGTGCAGGACGACGTGGCCTGGGCACGGACCTACGGCTACGGCGGCCGGATCGACGCGGAGCAGGAGCGACTGCACCTGCGCAATCCCATCGCCGCGTACCGGCAGGGCCTGTCCGCCGCCCGCCGCACCGCCTTCGACGAGGCGCTCGACGGCGGCGCCGGCACCCGCGTGCTCACCGCGGCGCTGCCGGGCGGCGGGGAGATCCGCAAGCGCCTCGGCGGCTGCACGGGGGAGGCCGAACGCGAGCTCTACGGCGATCCGGCCGAATGGTTCCGCACCGGCAAGATCGCCACGGGCCTCAACTCGCTCTACGGCGAACAGCTCATGGAGGACCGTGAGCTCACGGCCGCGGTGGGGGCCTGGTCCCGGTGCATGAAGGCCGCGGGACAGCCCTACAAGGACCCCCAGGCGGCCCGTGACGCCGTCCGGACCGCCACCGCCCGGCTGGGCGCGGCCCGCGCCGACGAGGCGTTCGCCGCCGAGCGGAGAACCGCCGTCGCGGACGCGACCTGCGCCCGCGAGACCTCCCTGCGGGCCGTGGCCACGGCCCGGGAGACGTACTACCAGGACCGCCTGCGCGACCGGTACGGCAAGGACGTCGACGCGTATCGACGTCTCGGTCGGCAGGCCTACGACCGGGCGGTGCACGTCGTTCCGGAGCGCGGCTGACCACCGCGCCCCAGACGGGCGCCGCCCACGCACCACCCGCAAGGCACCACCACCTACGAGGGGAAACACCATGCGCAAGTTCACCGTCACGGCAGCGCTCGTCGCGCTCACCGCTCTGGGCGTCGTCGTGCCCACCGCGACCGCTCAGGCGGCCGAGTCCGCCGTCGCCGGCCCCGGCTGCGACAGCAAGTGGGGTCCGCGCAACGGCAACATGTACGCCTGGCAGGACCTGGACTGTCAGGGCGCCCTGCTCATCGAAACGCCCGGGAACAGCACCTACTGGGGCGCCTCCAGCGACAAGGCCACGTCCGTCATGAACCGCGGTTACACCGGCGGCCGGGACGTCGTCGCGTTCTACCAGGACATCAACTACGGCGGCGGCCACGCCTGCCTCAAGCCGGGCGAGCTGTACGCCGACAACCTGACCGACAACGCGTTCACCAACGGCGTCAACGTGAACGACGCGATCACCTCGCACCAGTGGGTCGTCGCCAGCGCCTGCGGAGCCTTCCTGATGTGACGTGACGTGACCTGATCTGACCCGATCAGGCCCACCGAACGAGAGGCGGGCGGCCCGGCACCATGCCGGACCGCCCGCCTCATGTCTCGCCCCGCCGAAGCCGGGGAGGCTTCGCTTTCTGCACGGACCCTCGCTTACCCTGCCCTTCGTCGGGCGTGGGGGCACGCCCCCACGCTGTCGGAGGAGGGGACGACTCCATGTACAGCCTCATCGTCGTACCGCCACCGTGCTCCGGCGCGGGCGGACAGAACAGCACGGGCGGGCAGATAAGACTCGGCGCCGGCGAACGACTGGCATTCGGCAGGGCCGGGACCGACTGCGGCGGCCTCGTCATCGCACACGAGGGCGTGCCCCGGGCCGCCGGTAAGATCACGGCACACCACACCTTCTGGCTGCTGAGCAACCACAGCGAGGACCAGACCTACGTGGTGGAGAACCCGGAGGGCGCGGGCGAACACGTCAAGGTGGCGCCGGGCCGGCAGGATGCGCCCGTGCCGTTCGAGTTCTCGCGCGTCGTCCTGCCCGCCGCGGGCGATCTGCTCGCCTTCGACGTCTGGGCGCCACGCCACTCCTTCCGCAGCGTCGCCCGCCACGGGCTGTCCGGAGACCGCACCGTTCCTGCGTTCTCCCTCGACCGCACCAAGCGGTACTTCGCGGTCCTGGCCGCCCTGTGCGAACCCCGCCTGCGCGGCGAACCGCACGCCCCGCTGCCCGCCGTGGAGCAGCTGGTGGACCGATTACGGCCCGTCTGGCCCACGGTCAGCCGCTCCGCCGTGTACTGGAACGTCGACTACCTCGTGGTCAAGCTGCGTCTGCGGCCCGGCCCGGACGCGGCAGAGCCCGGCCAGCGCCTCAACGGCAAGAAGGAGTCGCTGGTCTCCCTGGCGCTCCGGTTCGACCTCGTCCGCGAGGACGACCTTGTGGTGCTCACCCGGACCACGAGCGGTGCGGTCCGGTGACCGGGCGATCGCACAGCTCCCACGAGCCCTACGAGTCCCACGCCGTGCCCGTCCCGAAGGGCTACCGGGTCGGCCGCTGGGAGGTGCGCGAGCCCCTTGCGTCCGGCGCCTTCGCGACCGTGTACGCGGCCGGCAACGCCCTGCCCGGCACCGGACTGCCGCCGATCGCGGCACTGAAGTTCCTGCCCACCGGCACCCGCACCCCTCGCCAGCTCCACCACCTGCGTGAACTGGCCGAGCGTGAGGTCGAGTTACTCAAACGGCTGCGGGCGCCCCGGCTGATCCGCATGCACGAGACCCTCACCGTCGAGGACCCGGACCACCCCGAACTCGACGGCGCCACCGTCCTCGTACTGGAGCGGGCCGAAAGCTCCCTGGACGCCGTACTCGACCAGGATCCGTCCCCCGGTTCCGGCTCCGCGGTCCTCGCCCAGGTGTGTGAGGGCCTGAGCCAGTTGCACCGCGCCGGCTGGATCCACGGTGACCTCAAGCCGGGCAACGTCCTGCTGATGAAGGACGGTTCGGTACGCCTGGCCGACTTCAACACGGCCGCGGAGCTCGAAGGCACCCACGCCTACTCCTCCTCCTTCGCCACCTCGGACTACACCCCGCCCGAACTCCTGTGGCCCGAGGTCAGCGAACGCGGCACCCGTATCCGCCCCACCACCGACGTCTGGGCCTACGGGGTCCTGGCGCACGTGGTCCTCACCGGCTCGTACCCGTTGCCCGGCGCCACGGCCGAGGCCCGCAGCGACGCGGCGATGCGCTACGCCCGGGGCGCGGAGGAACTACGTCTCTCGCCCCGACTCCCCGCCGCCTGGCGGCAGATCGTCACCGACTGCCTGTCCCGCACCCACCAGGACCGGATCGCCCACGACACCGCCACGCTCCTGCGCCGCGTGGAGGAGGCGGCGGGCGTCACCCGCTCCGCCCGCCTGCCCCGGCTGCGCCCGCGCAGATGGCGCCGCCCCGTCCTGGTCACCGCGGTCGCCGCGGCACTCCTGGCCGGGGCGGTGACGGTGACGTACGCGACCCTGCGGGACGAGGGGCCGTCGTACGGCTATCACCGCTGCCCGTACCCGTCCGTCTGCTTCTTCAGCGAGCAGAACGGCAACGGCGAGATGTGCGCGTGGGAGGAGAGCGACCCCGACTGGCTGTCGGGCGAGAGGGTCTGCGGGTGGACCGCCGACCGCCCGGTCAGGTCGATCTTCTACAACGGCGACGAGTCGACGGGCATGGGCGGCGTCGCCTACTACCGGGGCCGCGACTACACCCCCGTCGGCGCGGACCTCACGCGCCCCAACAGCCGCCTGCGCACCGGCTGCACGTCCCAGCACGCCCAGGGCAACCTGGCGGGCACGTACGCCCCCTTGTCCCACCAGCTGATCCGACACTGCGGGGACGGGGCCACGAACTGAGCGCGGCCCTGCGCAAGGCGGCCGGCCGGTGGAACCGCTCGTGCGTCGCGGCACCGAGCCCCCCTGAAAAGTTACAGGGACCCCTCCGACGCCAGGCCGCCTAGTCTGAGCTCGGTCAACTGCACAGAGCGCAAGACTTCCGACAAACAGGGGGAAAACATCATGTCCGGACGCACGGTGCGCAAGGCGGCCGCCACCCTCACGGCGGCGTTCACGCTCGCGAGCGCGGGGGTGTTGGCCAGCAGCACCTCCGCGAGCGCCGCGACCTGCTACGACGGCGCGAGCTACTTCTCCGGCGAGAACTACTACTACCCCAGCTCCGGCACGTACGCCACGACCTCCCGCTGCAACGACATCAACGTCAAGATCGCCAACCTCCTCATCACCCCCAACCGCAAGGTCAAGGTGTGCTTCTACCCGAGCTCGGCGCCCGCGTACTGCCAGGGCAGCTACACGACGGTCGACAGCGACTGGACGGTCGTCGCCACCGACGTGCTGGACGGCACCCGGTACAGGCTCCTGTTCGAGAACAACTCGTGGGTGCAGGCCTACCGGGCCGCCTGAGCAGGCCGTCGGACCGTTCCACAATCGACCGGAGGGGAAGCAGACATGAGGACGACGGCGAAGCGACTGACCGCGGCCGCGGGTGGAATCGTCATGGCGGCCGGCGCGCTCACCATCGGCGGGGCGTCGCCCGCGGCGGCCGCGACCTGCTACGGGGGCGCGATCAGCCGGACCTTCGACCTGAAGCAGGACGAGGCTGAACACCGGTTCGGGCCGTACACCACCACTTCTCGGTGCAACGACATCAACCTGAGGATCACCCAGTGGGGCAACGCCAACCCGTTGTACGTGCGGGTGTGTTTCCACCCGTCCTCCGGTGGCACGTCGTGCAACTCCTGGAAGAGCTTCACGAGAGCGAATGACCTGAACCAGTGGCGCGTGATCGCCACCGATGTCCTGGACAGCACCAGTTACAGCGTCTCCATGGACTTCGGCAGCAACGTGTTCAAGGGCGACCTCGCCCACTGACCGGGCCAGGGCCCGCCGGTTCGTGACCGGCGGGCCCCAGCTCGGTACGGGTCAGTGGAAGAAGTGCCGCGTCCCCGTGAAGTACATCGTCACGCCCGCCTTCTTCGCGGCCTCGACGACCAGTTCGTCACGGACCGAACCGCCCGGCTGCACGACGGCCTTCACGCCCGCCTCGAGCAGGACCTCCAGCCCGTCCGGGAACGGGAAGAACGCGTCGGAGGCGGCGTACGAGCCGCGCGCCCGCTCCTCGCCCGCCCGCTCGACGGCCAGCTTCGCCGAGTCGACCCGGTTGACCTGCCCCATGCCGACGCCGACCGAGGCGCCGTCCTTGGCGAGCAGGATGGCGTTGGACTTCACGGCCCGGCACGCCTTCCAGGCGAAGGACAGCTCGCTCAGCTCCGCGGCGCTCAGCGCCTCGCCGGCCGCGAGGGTCCAGTGGGCCGCGTCGTCGCCGTCTGCCTGGAGCCGGTCGGTGACCTGGAGCAGCGCGCCGCCGCCGACGGGCTTGAGCTCGACCTGGCCGGACGGGCCCTGCGGCGCCTTCAGCACCCGGATGTTCTTCTTCTTGGCGAGGGCTTCGAGGGCGCCCTCCTCGTAGTCGGGCGCGACGATGACCTCGGTGAAGATCTCGGCGACCTGCTCCGCCATCTCCTTGCTGACCGGCCGGTTGACGGCGATCACGCCGCCGAACGCCGACAGCGGGTCACACGCGTGTGCCTTGCGGTGCGCCTCGGCGACGTCCGCGCCGACGGCGATCCCGCACGGGTTGGCGTGCTTGATGATCGCGACGGCCGGCTCGGCGTGGTCGTACGCGGCACGGTGCGCGGCGTCCGTGTCCGTGTAGTTGTTGTACGACATCTCCTTGCCGTGCAGCTGCTCGGCCTCGGCGAGACCGGCGCCGCTGCCGTCGACGTAGAGCGCGGCGGGCTGGTGCGGGTTCTCGCCGTAGCGCAGGGTGCTCCTGCGCTCCCAGGTGGCGCCGAGGAAGTCGGGGAACTGCGACTCGTCCACGGGCGCGTAGGAGGAGGCGAACCAGGAGGCGACGGCCACGTCGTAGGCGGCGGTGTGCTGGAAGGCCTGGGCGGCGAGCCGCTTGCGGGCGGCGAGGTCGAACCCGCCGTCCTGCACGGCCACGAGGACGTCGGCGTACCGCGCCGGGCTGGTGACGACGGCCACCGACGGGTGGTTCTTGGCGGCGGCGCGCACCATGGACGGCCCACCGATGTCGATCTGCTCGACGCAACTGTCGGGCGAGGCGCCCGAGGCGACGGTCTCGCGGAACGGGTAGAGGTTGACGACGACCAGGTCGAACGGCTCGACGCCCAGCTCGGCGAGCTGCTCGCGGTGGCTCTCCAGCCGCAGGTCGGCGAGGATGCCGGCGTGCACCTTGGGGTGCAGGGTCTTGACCCGGCCGTCCAGGCACTCGGGGAAGCCGGTGAGCTCCTCGACCTTGGTGACGGGGACGCCGGCGGCGGCGATGCGGGAGGCGGTGGACCCGGTGGAGACGAGCTCCACGCCCGCCTCGTGCAGCCCGCGCGCGAGCTCTTCCAGACCGGTCTTGTCGTAGACGCTGACGAGCGCGCGACGGATGCCCCGCTTGCTGCTCTCGGCCGTGACAGTGCTGTCGGCGGTCACTGGATAACTACCTTTCGTCCCTCAATGCGATAGCCGTTGCGGGCGAGCCGCCCCACGACCTCGACGAGCAGCCTTCGCTCGACTTCCTTGATGCGCTCGTGCAGAGCGCTCTCGTCGTCCTCGTCCCGGATCTCGACCACGCCCTGGGCGATGATCGGCCCGGTGTCGACGCCGTCGTCGACGAAGTGGACGGTGCAGCCGGTGACCCGCGCGCCGTACGCGAGCGCGTCACGCACGCCGTGGGTCCCGGGAAAACTCGGCAGCAGCGCGGGATGCGTGTTGACGATCCGCCCCCCGAACCGCGCCAGGAACCGCTTCCCCACGATCTTCATGAACCCGGCGGACACGACGAGGTCGGGCTCGTGCTCGGCCACCGCCTCGGCAAGAGCGGCGTCCCACTCCTCCCGGCTCCCGTAGTCCTTGACGCGGCGCACGAAGGTGGGAATCCCGGCCCGCTCGGCACGGGCCAGTCCCTCGATGCCGTCACGATCGGCCCCGACGGCCACGATCTCGGCTCCGTAGGCCTCGACGCCGGCGGCTCCGACGGCGTCCAGCAGTGCCTGAAGGTTCGTACCGGATCCGGAGACCAGCACGACGAGGCGCTTGGCCACGGGCTTGGCGGCCACGGCGGGGGCCCTTTCTCGGGGAAACGTGTGTGCAATGCCGGTCCGCCCCGCGTCACTCACAGCTGACCCGTCGACCGTTGACACGTTGCCACTCGCACGTTCGCCACTTGTACGTTCATACGAATGCATCGCGCCCCCGGATACGGGGAAGCCTACGAAGCAGCCGACCGTCAGCAACGATACCGGCACACGAGGCAGCCCCCACGGGACGGGGGCGTGGCCGGAAGGTAGCGTCTGCGGCGAGCCGGATCGGGAACGCGGTGGCAGTGCGGTGCGTTTCCGAAGTGACAGCTCACTCCAGACAGTCGTACCTCCTAAGGGAAGACGCTCATTTGATGCCGGACCGCAGTCTGCGACTCCTCACGCTCCCCCCGCAGTCACCGCAGGGAGGGGAGCGCGGCGCCGTGCTGCTGCGGGAGCGCCCAACCTCTCCGCCGGACGCCCCGTCGGGCGACAGCACGGGGGACGGCACGCCCCCCACGCCTCCCGAGGACGACAACCCCTTCGCCCCGCCGCCGGAGGGCGCCCCGGACCGCCCGTGGCAGCCCCGGCGCCCGGCGGGCGGCTCCCCCGAGGGCGGGCGTTCCCCGTGGGGCAGCCACTGGAGCAACCAGCAGCCCGGCCGCTCCCCCGACGGCTTCGGCGAGCGCCCCGGCGGCGGCAGCCCCGAGGGCGGCGGCCCCGGCAACACCGACCCCGGCAAGCGCTGGGACCCCACGGACCCCGCCCAGCGCCGCGCGCGCTACGCCCTGCTCTGCGGCATGTGGGCGTTCTTCTTCGCCCTCTTCGGCTGGCCGTACGTGGCTCTGCTGCTGGGCGCGCTGGCCCTGAACTGGGGTATCGGCGCCCTGCGCGCCAAGCCCCGCACGCCGGACCCGGACAACGCGCCCACCCCCGAGACCGGCGGCCGCCCCCAGCGGACCGCCGCCGTCAGCGGCCTGGTCACCGCGTCCCTGGCCCTGGCCCTGGTCGCCGCGAGCTTCACCGCGCAGCTGGTCTACAGCGACTACTACACCTGCACGAACGACGCCCTGACGAACGAGGCGAAGCAGTCGTGCGACGACCTGCTGCCGAAGGAGCTGAAGGGCATCCTGGGCGCGAACGCCTGATCTTCCAGCCCGTCCGGGGTTCCGCCTGAGGGGGGTTCGAGGACGGGGCCCTTCAGCCCGGCCCGTCCTCCCCCGCCTCCCGCAGCGCGGCCCACCGAGCCTCCCGGCCCGCATCCCCGTGCCGCACCGGGTCCACGGGGAGCGCGGGGAGCACGGGGTCCGCAGGCTCGGCAGGCGCTTCAGGCAATGCGGGTACCGCGGGCGCGGGCGCGGACAGGGGCCCGGGTACGGGAGCAGGTGCGGGCCCGGGTGCGGGTGCGGGCCCGGGTGCGGGTGCGGGCCCGGGTGCGGGTGCGGGCCCGGGTGCGGGTGCGGGCTCTGCGGCGAAGGGCTCAAGGGGAGCGAAGTCATACAGCTCCGACTCCGGCTCCGACTCCACCGCCATCGCCGGCACCCCCTGCTCCTCCTTCGCCCCGCGCCTCCACCAGCCCCTCCACCCCTTCCGAGCCCCACGCCCTCCACGCCTTCCACGCCCCCGCCACCCCCGCACCCCCGCAGCCACCGGCACCCCCACCCCCACGATCCACAACAGCACCGCACCCCCCACCTGCCACCACACCGGCCCGAACCGGGCCAACGCGGCAACCCCCAGCGGCCCGCCGGCCAACCCCGCGAGCCCTGCCATCAGCGCCCCGCACACCACCCCCGCCACCGCGACGGCCTCCGCAGTCCTCCTCCCCGACCAGCCCCCCGCCGCTCCCTCCGCCCGGGCCACGAACAGCCCGACCGTCACCCCGGCGACCAGCGGCACCGCCCCCGCCGCCCAGTTCAACGCGGTCCCGCCCCCCGCTTCCGGCACCGCCGCCAGCAGCGGAAACGGCGGCAGCAGCGGCGCCAGGTCGGCGGACAGCGGCGCCACGACATGCCCGGCCCCGAGGACGAACCCCGGCCCGAGCGCGTACGCCGCACCCCACACCGCCGCGTTGGGCACCAGCGCCACGCACAGCAACAGCACCGCGAACCGTCCCGACCACCCCTCCGTCAGCCGGAGGAACGCCTCCCGTGCCGCGTCCGCGTGCCACACCGAGGAGGCCGCCACCAGCAACGCCCCGCCCCCGACGAGCACCGCCGCCCCGGCCCCCGACGCCCGCCCGGCGACCCCGAGCCGCGCACGGCCGTCCTCCTCGAGAAGCAGCCGCCGCATCCCGCGCGGCAGCACCAGCAGCGCGCTGTCCACAGGCCCGCGCGGACCGCCGTAGGCCGACCAGACCCCCGCCCCGGCCGCCAGCACGGCAACCGCGGGCACCGACACCGCCGTCCACGCCCATGAGGGCCGCAGCGCACCACCGGCGGCCGCGTAGCAGGCGACGCCCGAGCCGACGGCGAGGTAGCCGAGCACGACGCCCGCCCACGCCGTGCGGGCGCTCACGAGCAGCCCGCACGCGCCGCCCCCGTCCACCGCGTCCCGTGCGGCGCGGCGCACCAGCCACACCGGCAGCGCGAGCAGCAGCAGCGGTGGGACGCCGACGGGGGCCGGGGCCCCGTACAGCGTGTCGACGCGCACCAGTTCCGCGCCGTGGGCCAGCAGCCAGAGCGCGGCGGCGACGTGCAGCGCACCGCCGGGGCCGCTGTCCGGATACGGGGAGCTGATCCACAGCACCATCACGAGCACGGCGAACGCGCCGAGCCCCAGCCCGGCCGCGAGCACCCCGCCCAGGAGGCCGGCGGCGAGTCCGGGCGAGCGGTCGCGCATCCGGGTGAGCAGGGGCGACAGCGACAGTCGGCGAGCGGTCATCTGGATCACGAAGTCATGGTCCCAACGACACGCGCTTTCCCGTCGTAACAGGCGAACTTCCGCTGTGTCGCTCAATATACGCTTATGCACTTTTTCGCGCGAAGGGACATCCTGTGACGCAGCCGCGCCCGGTCCCCCCGCTTCCGTCGCCCAAGGAACGCCGACGCCTGCGCGAGGCAGCCTCGTTGACGCAGGCTCAGGTCGCCGCGCGGGTGGGCGTCGCCCGGGAGACGGTGCGCGCGTGGGAGTCCGGCCGCACGGCACCGCGCGGCCCCGAGCGGGAGGCGTACGCGAAACTGCTGGCATCGCTGAACAAGGCGGACAAGGTGACGAACAACCAGGCCCTCACCTCCACCCTCGAACTGCAACCCGTCACACCCCTCGCACCCGCCACACCCCCCGTACCTGTCCCACCTGTCCCACCCGTCGCATCCCTCGCGCCCCTCGCACCCCGGGCCGACGCCCCCGCGCCCCCTCCCTCCGGCGCTCCCCTGACACCCGCTCAGGCCTTCGACGCGCTCTACGCCTTCTGCGCCCCCGCCCTCGTCCGGCAGGCCTATCTGCTCTCCGGCCGCCGCGAACTGGCGCGCGAGTCGGTCGAATGGGCCTTCCAGCTGGCCTGGCAGCGCTGGCCCGAGGTGGCCGTCGACCGCGACCCGGCGGGCTGGGTGCGGGCGACCGCATACGAGTTCGCCCTCTCCCCCTGGCACCGGTTCCGCCCCCGCTACCGCCACCCGGAACCGCCCCCGGCCGACGCCTCCGACCGCGCGCTGCTCGACGTGCTGCTGACCCTGCCCGCGCCGCAGCGCCGCACCCTCCTCCTCTACGACGGTGTCGGCCTCGACCTGCCGGAGACCGCGGCCGAGACGGAGGCGAGCACGCCGGCGGCGGCGAACCGGCTGCTGCACGCGCGCGAGGTGGTCGCCTCGCGGCTGCCCGACCTGGCGGACCCCGTCGAGCTCCACCGGCGGCTGGCGGAGGTGGCGTCCGCCGAGCGGCTGCGGGCGGCCAAGTCGACCGTCGTGCGGCTGGGCAGCGAACGGCGGGCCCGCTTCTGGACCAGGGCGGCGATCGCGTTCACGATCGCGATCATCGGCGCGACGGCGCTGACCGCGCGCACGGCCCCCACCCGGTACGAGCCCCCGGTGCCGCCCGGCGAGACCGTGCAGGGAGTCCCGCCCCGAGCGGCCCCGGGCACCCTTTCGAACGCGGAACTGAACCTCCGCGCGAAGCTGCGGGCCGAGACCCAGCCCGGCCCCGAACGGCTCCTCCCAGAAGGCCGCTGAAACTGAACCTGAAGCTGCCGCTGAAGCTGACGCTGGCCCGCGAAAACACCGTTGGGCCCGCCCCGCTCGCTGCGGGGTCGGGCCCAACGGTGTTCAGCCGGGCGACCGGCTGGGAAATCCGGGAAGGTCAGCCGGCCGCGAGGATCTCGCGCGCCAGCTTCGCCGTCTCGGTCGGCGTCTTGCCGACCTTGACGCCGGCGGCCTCGAGGGCCTCCTTCTTCGCGGCGGCCGTGCCGGAGGAGCCGGAGACGATGGCGCCGGCGTGGCCCATGGTCTTGCCCTCGGGCGCGGTGAAGCCCGCGACGTAGCCGACGACCGGCTTCTTCACGTTGTCCTTGATGAAGGCCGCGGCCCGCTCCTCGGCGTCGCCGCCGATCTCACCGATCATCACGATGAGGTCGGTGTCGGGGTCGGCCTCGAACGCGGCGAGCGCGTCGATGTGCGTGGTGCCGATGATCGGGTCGCCACCGATGCCGACGGCCGACGAGAAGCCGATGTCACGCAGCTCGTACATCATCTGGTACGTGAGCGTGCCGGACTTCGAGACCAGGCCGATGCGGCCCGGCTTGGTGATGTCGCCCGGGATGATGCCGGCGTTCGACTGGCCCGGGGTGATGAGACCGGGGCAGTTCGGGCCGATGATCCGGGTCTTGTCGCCCTGCGACACGGCGTACGCGTAGAACGCGGCCGAGTCGTGGACGGCGATGCCCTCGGTGATGACGACCGCGAGCGGGATCTCGGCGTCGATCGCCTCGACCACGGCGGCCTTGGCGAAGGCCGGCGGCACGAAGAGGACGGACACGTTCGCGCCCGTCTTCTCGATCGCCTCGGCGACCGTGCCGAAGACCGGGATCTCGGTGCCGTCGACGTCGACGGACGTGCCCGCCTTGCGCGGGTTCACGCCACCGACGATGTTGGTGCCGTCGGCGAGCATGAGCTTGGTGTGCTTCATGCCCGTGGAGCCGGTCATGCCCTGGACGATGACCTTGGAGTCCTTGTTGAGGAAGATAGCCATGGCTGTCTGAGTCCCTCTTCCTTACTTCGCAGCCGCGAGCTCGGCGGCCTTGTCGGCCGCGCCGTCCATGGTGTCCACGCGCTGGACCAGCGGGTGGTTGGCGTCGGAGAGGATCTTGCGACCCAGCTCGGCGTTGTTGCCGTCCAGTCGGACGACCAGCGGCTTGGTGACTTCCTCGCCCTTGGACTTGAGAAGCTCCAGGGCCTGGACGATGCCGTTGGCGACCTCGTCACAGGCGGTGATGCCGCCGAAGACGTTGACGAACACGGACTTGACGTCCGGGTCGCCGAGGATGATCTCCAGGCCGTTCGCCATCACCTGGGCGGACGCGCCGCCGCCGATGTCGAGGAAGTTGGCCGGCTTCACGCCGCCGTGGTTCTCACCGGCGTACGCGACGACGTCCAGGGTGCTCATGACGAGACCCGCGCCGTTGCCGATGATGCCGACCTCGCCGTCGAGCTTGACGTAGTTGAGGTTCTTCTCCTTGGCGGCGGCCTCGAGGGGGTTCGCCGACGCGTGGTCGACGAGCGCCTCGTGGTCCGGCTGGCGGAACTCGGCGTTCTCGTCCAGCGAGACCTTGCCGTCGAGGGCGATGACCTCGCCGGAGGCGACCTTGGCCAGCGGGTTGACCTCGACGAGGAGCGCGTCCTCTTCGATGAAGGTCTTCCACAGGGTGACCAGGACGTTCTCAACCTTGTCGGCGACCTCGGCCGGGAAGTTCGCGGCCTGGACGATCTGGCGCGCGACCTCGGGGGTCACGCCCACGTTCGCGTCGATCGGCGTCTTGGCGACGGCCTCCGGACGGGTGGCCGCCACCTCCTCGATCTCCATGCCGCCCTCGACGGACGCGATGGAGAGGAAGGTGCGGTTGGCACGGTCGAGGAGGAAGGAGACGTAGTACTCCTCCAGGATCTCCGGGGCCGTCTCGGCGATCATCACCTTGTGGACCGTGTGGCCCTTGATGTCCATGCCGAGGATGTCCGTCGCGCGGGCGACGGCCTCGTCCGGGGTGGCGGCGAGCTTCACGCCACCGGCCTTGCCACGGCCGCCGACCTTCACCTGGGCCTTGACGACGGACTTGCCACCAAGACGCTCGGTGGCTGCGCGGGCCGCCTCAGGCGTGTCGATGACTTCACCGGCCAGCACCGGTACATCGTGCTTGGCGAAGAGGTCCCTCGCCTGGTACTCGAACAGGTCCACGCGCTTCCGTCCCTATCAGTGATCTCGCGGTTCGTTGGATGCGTGGGCGTGCCGCGAAGGGCAACGTGACGTCCGCTGTCACAAGGGTGGCGCACACGGTGTCCGAGCGCGCGGCATGTCCGTCTCGCAGGTTATCGCTGCTTTAAGGGGGCCCCTAAATCGAGGGTCACACCTGAGCGGTGATACCTGTCACATGATGCCGCGATCACTGGCACCCCGTGCCGATCGAGAGGGTCCTCACGGGGTCGGGATCACCCCCGTGAGCCCCCGTTTCTCGATCGCCGCCGCCATGACCTCCGGGAACAGTTCGGGGGTGCAGGCGAACGCCGGGACCCCCAGCTCGGCGAGCGCGGCCGCGTGCTCCCGGTCGTAGGCGGGCGCGCCTTCGTCCGACAGGGCGAGCAGCGCGACGAACTGCACGCCCGACGCCTTCATCGCCGCGACCCGCTTGAGCATCTCGTGGCGGATGCCTCCCTCGTAGAGGTCGCTGATCAGCACCACGACCGTGTCCGCCGGCCGGGTGATCTGCGCCTGGCAGTAGGCGAGCGCCCGGTTGATGTCCGTGCCGCCGCCGAGCTGGGTGCCGAACAAGACGTCCACCGGGTCCTCGAGCAGTTCGGTGAGGTCGGCGACCGCCGTGTCGAAGACGACGAGCCGGGTGCCGATCGACCGCATCGACGCCAGCACCGCCCCGAACACCGACGCGTAGACGACCGAGGCCGCCATCGAGCCCGACTGGTCGATGCAGAGGATCACCTCCTTCTTCATCGACTGCGAGGCCCGCCCGTACCCGACGAGCCGCTCCGGCACGACCGTCCCGTACTCGGGCTGGTAGTGCTTGAGGTTGGCGGCGATCGTGCGGTTCCAGTCGATGTCACGGTGGCGCGGCCGGCTGACGCGCGCGCCGCGGTCCAGCGCCCCGGTCAGCGCGGCCCGGGTGCGGGTGGCGAGCCTCTTCTCCAGGCCCTCGACGACCTTGCGCACGACGGCCCGCGCCGTCTCCTTCGTCGTCTCCGGCATCGCCTTGTTGAGGGAGAGCAGCGTGCCGACGAGGTGCACGTCGGCCTCCACCGCCTCGAGCATCTCGGGCTCGAGCAGCAGCGCGGACAGCCCGAGCCGGTCGATGGCGTCGCGCTGCATGACCTGCACCACGGAGGAGGGGAAGTACGTCCGGATGTCCCCGAGCCAGCGGGCCACGGACGGCGCCGACGCCCCGAGCCCCGCCGAACGCTCTCGACCGGTCCGCGCGCCGTCCCGTGACCCGTAGAGCGCGCTGAGCGCCCGGTCCATCGCGGCGTCCCGCCCGGAGAGCCCGTGGCCGGTCCCGTCCGCCGCGTCGCCGTCGCCGCCACCCCCGAGCACGAGCCGCCAGCGCCGCAGTCGCTCCCGCCCCATCTCGGTCGCGGTCTCAGTCACGGTCGCGGTCTCGATCTCGGTTCCCGTCATCCGCCGACCACCGTCTCCCTGTCCCTGTCCCTGTCCCTGTCCCTGTCCAGTCCGAGCAGCAGCCGCACCACCGGCAGGACGGCGTCCGCGCGCCCCGCGTCGAGCCCGGGTGCGAAGCCCGGCGTCCCGGTCTCCACCGCGCTCGTCCTCTCCCCCCGCCGGATCAGCTCGCCGAGCGTTCTGCGCGCTCCCGGCTCGTAGGCCGAGAACGTTCGCCGCAGCAGCGGCAGGACGTCGGTGAACGCCTCCGCCGGGACCGCCGTGAGCCATCCGTCGACCAGAGCGAGCAGCCGTTCGTCGTGCACGAGGAGCAGTCCGCCCCCGGAGCCTCCGCCGACGAAGCCCTCGATCCAGGCGGCCGCGTCGCCCGGCGGCGTGCCCGGCGACAGGGCGAGCCCCATCAGCCGTGCCGCCTCGTCCGGGGCCAGCTCCCCTTCGTCCAGGAGGAGGCGCACGGCCCGCCCCCGGACGACGCCCGGCACGCTGTCCCGCCCGGACAGCACCCGCAGCACGGCACGCCAGCGGATGCGCGGACCCTCCCCGAGCATCGCCACCGCCCCGTGCACCGCGTCCACATGGCGCCGCATCTCGTCCGCCGCGTCCGCGTCCAGCGAGGCGCAGGCCGCCGGGAGGCCGACGAAGATCCGTTCGGCGAGGCCCGCGGCCACCTCCGCCAGCGCGCCGGTGTCGGTGCCGCGCACGTCTCCGTAGCGCAGGGAGCGGACCAGGGCCGGCAGGGCCTGGGCAAGGTGGCCGACATCCGTGTCGAGGGCCGCCCGGTCGGCGAGGACCCGCATCACCGTCGGCAGCGCGTCCGGCAGCCCGGCCAGGAGGCAGCGCTCGGCGAGCGCGGTCACCTCGGCCAGGGCGCGGGCGGCGACGGCGTCCGTCTCCGCCTTCGCGGTGGCCGCGGCGGGCACAGTGGTCCCCCAGACCCCGGCCTCGGCGACCCGCACGGACAGCTCAGGCTCCCACCGCAGCCGCCATCTCTCCCGGAACGTCCCCGTGCCGCCGGGCGATGCGGCCGGCTCGCCCCAGGCGACGTGCAGCAGCCGCAGCCGGTGCAGCAGTCTGCTGCGTTCGGCGTCGGTCTCCTTGCGCAGGTCGAGCGCCAGCTCCCGGTCCTCCGCCTCCGGTTTGAGGCGCAGCCGACGCTGCGACCGGTCGAGGTCGCGCTGCAACGGCACCGCGGGCGCGCCGGCCGGCACCTCGCCCAGCACGTCCCCGACCACGAGCCGGTCCCGCACCAGCGCCAGCGGAACGTCCGAGCCCTCGCACAGCACCGCGCGCACGGCGTCGGTGGTCTCGCCCAGGCCGGGCAGCGGCCGGCCGCGCACAGCGGCGAGCGTCTCGGCGAGCCGTACCGCCTCGATGACATGTGCCGGAGAGACCATCCGGTCCTCGGCGCGCAGCAGGACGGCCACCTTCGTCAGCCAGCGCTCGAGCGGCCGGTCCGGGGCGCCGAAGAGATGCGCGTACCAGCCCGGCGAGTCGATGCCGGCGCCGTACCCCCCGGCCCGTGCCAGCCTGCGATGGGTCCACGGCACCCAGGTCAGGTCGGCCTTGACCTTGGGCAGCCCCTTGAGCAGCGCCCGGTCCGCGGCGGCGGCGGCCTTCCGGCGCAGCGCGGGCACATGCCACGCCCCGCACACCACGGCGACCCCGGCCGCCCCGAACTCCCGTTGCGCAAGCCTCACTTGGAGGCGCATGTAGGCCTCCCGCACGAGGTCCCGCTCCGCACCGTCGTACGTCTCGCGCAGCGCCCCCATGGCCTCTTCGAGCGCGGCGAACGGCGCGAACGGATCCCCCGAGGTCCGGTGCTCGACGACGTCCTCCCACCATCGCTCGACGTCGTCGTACCCTGCGGCCTCGGCGAGCGCCGCGAGGGGATCCCCCCGCAGCTCGTCGGCATCGCTTCTCTCCCGCTCCCCCCAGGCCAGCGTGTGGGTGGCGGGGAGGTCGATGAAGCGGGCGGGGACGCCGTGTTCCAGGGCCCAGCGCAGGGCTACCCACTCGGGTGAGAACTCGGCCATGGGCCAGAAGGCCGACCGGCCCGGTTCGTCGACGGCGTGGGCGAGCAGGGCGACCGGCGGTCGCATCGCGTCGTCGGCGGCGAGCGGGATCAGCGCGTCGGCCTCGGGCGGCCCCTCGATCAGCACGGTCCGCGGGCGGGCGGCCGCCAGGGCCGCCCGCACCGCCCGGGCCGAACCCGGCCCGTGGTGACGCACTCCGAGGAGCAGCGGCCGGCCCGCGTGCGCGTCCCGGCCGCCGCCTCCGTCGGCGCTCGTCATCCCGTCCCTCCGCGCCTGCGGGGCCACTTCGTGTCGTCGTTCACAGCCACCCTCCGCGCTCCGTGGGCATACGCCCAGGTCATCTGGTTCTGGTTGATCCCGTTGCTTTCCTCGCTGACGTTCACTCGCTCACCTCCCTGCAGGCGCGATAAAAGTCCGTCCAGCCGGCGCGTTCGCGCACGACCGCCTCCAAGTACTCCTGCCACACGACCCGGTCGGCGGCCGGGTCGCGGACGACTGCGCCGAGGACGCCCGCGGCGACGTCCCCCGGCCGCAGCACTCCGTCGCCGAAGTGCGCGGACAGGGCAAGCCCGCCCGTGACGACGGAGATGGCTTCGGCCGTCGACAAGGTGCCGCTCGGTGATTTCACTTTGGTCCGGCCGTCGGAGGTGACGCCGTCGCGCAGTTCGCGGAAGACGGTCACCACGCGGCGGATCTCGTCGATACCGTCGGGTGCGGTCGGCAGATCGAGGGAGCGCCCGATCTGGCCCACGCGCCGTGCGACGATGTCGACCTCGGCCTCGACACTGTCCGGCAGCGGCAGCACCACCGTGTTGAAACGGCGGCGCAGGGCGCTGGACAGCTCGTTGACCCCGCGGTCGCGGTCATTGGCCGTGGCAATCAGGTTGAAGCCACGGACCGCCTGTACTTCCTGCCCCAACTCCGGTACCGGGAGCGTCTTCTCCGACAGGATCGTGATGAGTGTGTCCTGTACGTCGGCCGGAACGCGAGTCAATTCCTCGACCCGGACGGTCATTCCGTCCGCCATGGCCCGCATGACGGGACTGGGCACCAGCGCGTCCCGGCTCGGCCCGTGCGCGAGCAGCTGCGCGTAGTTCCAGCCGTAGCGGATCGCCTCCTCCGGTGTGCCCGCGGTGCCCTGCACCAGCAGCGTCGAGTCGCCGCTGACGGCCGCGGCCAGGTGTTCGGAGACCCAGGTCTTGGCGGTGCCGGGCACGCCGAGCAGCAGCAGGGCGCGGTCGGTGGCGAGGGTGGAGACGGCGACCTCGACGATCCGGCGCGGGCCCACGTACTTCGGCGAGATCACCGTGCCGTCCGGCAGGGCGCCGCCGAGGAGGTAGGTGGCGACGGCCCACGGCGACAGTTTCCAGCGGGCCGGGCGCGGGCGGTCGTCCTGGGCGGCCAGCGCGGCGAGTTCACCCGCGAAAGCGGCCTCGGCGTGCGGACGCAATGCCTCCGGCGGCTCGTTCCCAGTCGATTCGGCGGACGTCGGATCTACGGACACGGACATGGCTGAGGCCCCCTCCGGCTCGGCCGGTTCTGATCTGGTGTCCACCGTGCACCACGCCACTGACAACGCGATCTGACCTGCGAAAACGTCCTGACGACCCGGCTCGTCGGATGCTCGCCGGATGCTCGTCGGACCGATTGTCAGTGGCGGGGTCTACCTTCGACGACATGACTCAGCAGGGGGTGCGCTGGACCGCGGATCAGGTGCTGGCACTGGCGCCTGACTCCGCGTCACGCAAAGCGGGGAGCAAACTCGGCGCGGCCGGGCCGTGGTCCGGGACGGGCAGTTCGCGGGAGGGGGCGGTGTGGGGTCTGTGCAAGGGCAGCGGCGGCACGCCGTACCGCACGGTCGTCGATGTCACCGACACGCCGTCCACGGCCGCCACGGCCACTGCGGCCGGCCCGGCGTACCAATGCAGTTGTCCGAGCCGCAAGTTCCCGTGCAAGCACGCGCTGGGGCTGTTGCTGCTCTGGTCGGACGGCGAGGGATCGGTGCCGGCGGGGCGGGCGCCGGACTGGGCCGAGCAGTGGATCGCGGGGCGCAGAGGTGGGCGGGAGAGCGATACGCAGGAGGAACGGGCGGCGGACCCGGCGGGTTCCGCGTCCGGGCCCGCCGATCCGGAGGGGGTGCGCCGCCGGGCGGAGCGCCGCGCCGAGCGGATCACCGCGGGGGCGACGGAACTCGAGGAGCGGCTCGCCGACCTCCTGCGCTCCGGTCTGGCCGCGGCCGAACAGGCGGGGTACGGGTTGTGGGAGGAGACGGCGGCCCGCATGGTCGACGCGCAGGCCCCCGGACTCGCCTCGCGGGTACGGGAGTTGGGGGGACTCCCGGCGTCCGGTCCGGGCTGGCCGGTGCGGCTGCTGGAGGAGTGCGCGCTGCTGCACCTCCTCGACCAGGGCTGGCTGCACCGCGACCGGCTGCCGGAGGCCCTGGCGGCGACGGTCCGTACGCGCGTGGGCCTGCCCTCGTCCCCGGCGGGCCCGCCGGTCCGGGATCAGTGGCTGGTTCTCGCCCAGTACGACACGCCGGACCCGAAACTGACGACCCGCCGCATCTGGCTCTACGGCACCGCTTCGGGCCGCACCGCGCTCCTCCTCTCCTACGGCGCCGCGGGCCGCGCTCCTGAGCTCTCGCTGCCCGTCGGCCTCGCCCTGGACGCCGAGCTGTCCGCGCATCCCGGCACCGGACAGCAACGCGCGTCTCTCGGGGAGCAGTTCGCGCCCCCCACCCTCACCGGAACCCGGCCCCCGGGCACGACGACGACGGAGGCGACCGCGCGCTACGGCGAGACCCTGCGCCACGACCCCTGGCAGGACTCCGTCCCCGTGACCCTGAACGGCGTCATACCGACCCCGGACGGCGACTCGTGGCAACTGGCGGACGCCGACGGCGACACGGCCCTGCCGCTCACCCCCGCGGCTGTCTCCCACCCCGGTCTGTGGCGCCTGGTCGCCCTGTCGGGCGGCGGCCCCGTCAGGGTCTTCGGCGAGTGCGGCCACCGCGGCTTCACCCCCCTGACGGCCTGGCCGACGGACCCGGGAGAGGCGGTACGCCTGCGCTGAACGCGCCCTGGCGGGAAACGTCGGCCCGAGCACATGCACCAGCGCCACCAGCACCAGCACCAGCACCTGAAGGGAGCCTCATGACCGCCGCCTCGCCCCTCCCCACGCCACCCGTCTGGGAGGACCTGGTCACCACGGCCCTCCTAGGCACCGACCGCCGTAGGCCCCCGGGCACGGCCCCCGGGCGGAACGCGCCTACGGCACTGCTGGACGCCGCGGCCGCCGAGACCGTCCGCCGACGCGCCGGCCTGCGCCCGGGCCGGGCGGCTCCTCGCCCGGAGCCGGCTGCCGAGGACCCCCGCCCGGCGCTGCCCGCAGCCGCGGCCCGCAGACTCGCCCTGCTCCTGGCCGACCGCCCCGGCACCGGCTCGGGCGGCCGCCGAGGCACGGCACCGGATCTCATGGAACTGCTGCCCCAGTGGCTGGCGGCGGTGAACGCCCGCGGGTTCGCCGCGCCCCCCGAGGCTCTCCCCGCGCTGCTCGACGCGGCACGCGCGCGTACGGACCTGCGCCCGGCGGCACTGCGCTTCGCGGGTTCGCGCGCGCTGTGGCTGGCCCGGCTGAACCCGGACTGGCGGTTCGCCCTGCGCGGCGCGCCGGGCGGCGGCACCGCCCTGCCGGGCCCGGCGGAGGCCCGGCGCATCGAGACGCTCTGGCAGGAGGGCCTGTTCGCCGAGCGGGTCGCCCTGCTGGCGTCGATCCGCTCCCGCGACCCCGACGCGGCCCGTGCACTGCTCATGGCCACCTGGCCGACGGAGCGAGCCGAGGACCGGCTGATGTTCCTCGACTCGCTGCGCACCGGCCTCGGGACACGGGACGAGCCGTTCCTGGAGCAGGCGCTGACCGACCGCAGCCGCAATGTGCGGGCGACGGCCGCGGAGTTGCTGTCGGCCCTGCCGGGCTCGGCGCTCGCCGCGCGGATGGCCGTCCGGGCGGGGACGTGCGTGGCCGTCGACCACACCGGGGACACGCCGACCCTCGTCGTGGAGGCGCCGCACGAGTGCGACGCGGGCATGGAACGGGACGGCGTGTCGCCCAAGGCGCCGTCCGGCCGCGGCGAACGGTCCTGGTGGTTCGGCCAGCTGATCGAGGCGGCCCCGCTGGCCTCCTGGCCGGCGCGACTGGGCGGCCGTACGCCGGAGCAGATCGTGGCGTTGCCGGTGGCCGACGACTGGCTGGGCGAACTGCACGGGGCGTGGTGCCGGGCGGCCGTGCGGCAGCGGGACCCCGGCTGGTCGCGGGCGTTGCTGGGCGTGCCGTCGGCGCCCGACGCGGGCGGGCCGGGCGCGGTCTCGCTCGCCGAGCGGGCGAAGCTGCTGGGCACGCTGCCGGTGCCCGACCGGGCCGAATGGGTCGCCGGTTTCATCGCGGCGCACGGTCTGTCGGAGGCGTTCCAACTGCTCGGCGTCTGCGCCGTGCCGTGGGCGGAACCGCTGGGCCGGTCCGTGGTCGACGCGCTCAACATCGCACGGGACGCGGGCAGTTACCCCTGGAGCTTCAGCGGCGTGATGGGCCTGGCCGAACGCTGCCTGGACCCCTCGGAGGC
Organism: Streptomyces sp. NPDC050263; assembly: GCF_040655955.1. Classification (NCBI taxonomy): domain Bacteria; kingdom Bacillati; phylum Actinomycetota; class Actinomycetes; order Kitasatosporales; family Streptomycetaceae; genus Streptomyces; species Streptomyces sp. NPDC050263. The sequence continues at coordinate 29,656 of NZ_JBFAKW010000069.1, forward strand.
AACCCGCCTCGACGCCCTCCTGGCGGTACCGGACGAACCGGAGGACGCGTCACCGGGAGCGGGCGGCTACTGGGCGGAGGCGTTCCAACGGCTGGGGAGGACCCTGCGGCTGAGAGCGGTGATGGCGGAGGAACTGGGGCCGTGAGGCGGGCGCGACGAGGACGTGAGGTGGGCGCGAAAGGGTGCTTTCAGCGCGGAACGGGAAGGGGCGCTCAGGCCCCCGCAGGCTGCTGGACATTGGCTCGAACCCACTCCACGACCGACGCGGTGGTCGCCCCGGGCGTGAAGATCTCGGCGACCCCCTTCCCCTTCAAGGGCGCGATGTCGGCCTCGGGAATGATCCCGCCGCCGAAGACCAGGATGTCGTCGGCCTCCCGCTCCTTCAGCAACTCGATCACCGCGGCGAAGAGCGTGTTGTGGGCCCCGGACAGGATGGACAGTCCGATCGCGTCGGCGTCCTCCTGGATCGCGGTGTCCACGATCTGCTCGGGCGTCTGGTGGAGACCGGTGTAGATGACCTCCATGCCGGCGTCGCGCAGCGCCCTCGCGATCACCTTGGCGCCGCGATCGTGGCCGTCGAGCCCCGGCTTGGCCACCACCACGCGGATCGGACCGGCTGCCACACCCATCACTGCCTCCATGAAGCGACCGAGTGAACGAACGTTATCGCCAGCATCCCGCAACCGGCAGTTTCACCGTGCCGGCCGAGGGGGAAATCACACGCAGGGACACGTTCATCGCGCGCTGTTCACCCACGCCTACGGGGGAGCAGCCGCATCGGGAGCCGCGGCGAGGTCGCCGTACCGCCGCGCAGCAGGCCGCGCTGCGTGGCGGTACGGCGCATCGGCAGGCACGATGGTCACGTAGGGCAGGTAAGGCACGACAGCGGGGAGCCTCGTCGCCACACCGGACAGGGATCCTCGTCGCGTCATCGGTGCAACGGGTGCCACACAAGCCGTACACACCCCGCACCACAGGCCACACCCGCTCCACACCCTGTCGTGCCCGCTCGACCTCCTCGACAGCGACTTCCACGAGGGCACACGGGGGACAGAGAAGTCCTCAGCGTGCCGACAGGAGGTCGGCCAATGAAGGTCACCCGGGCTTTGCAGCCCTTTCTCCCGTTGTACCGGCGTCTGCTGGCGGACATGCCGGGCCTTCCGAGCCTGTCGGGCCTCCCGAACATCACGTGCATCACGAGCCTTCCGAACGTTCCCAGCCTGCCGGGCAGACTGGCCGGCCTCTCCCTGACCCTTCTCAAGGCGACCGCCCTGGACCTCGCGATCCTCGCGGGACATCTCCTCCTCTACCCCTCCGGCATCGCCCAGGAGCGCCGTGGCGCGGCCCGCCCCGCACTCCCCGGACCGACCGGCGAAGAGCCCGCACAGCTGCCCACGCAGGCCCCGCCCCCGGTCGTGCTGCTGCACGGCTTCATCGACAACCGTTCCGTGTTCGTCCTGCTGCGCCGCAGCCTCGCCCAGCACGGCAGGCATCGGGTGGAGTCGCTCAACTACTCCCCCCTGACCTGCGACATCCGGACCGCGGCCGAGCTGCTCGGCCGGCACATAGAGGAGATATGCGAGCGCACCGGCAGCCCGCAGGTCGATGTGGTCGGGCACAGCCTGGGCGGTCTCATCGCCCGTTACTACGTGCAGCGGCTGGGCGGTGACATCCGCGTCCGGACGCTGGTCACGCTGGGCACCCCGCACTCCGGCACCCGGGTGGCGCCGCTGGCGAACGCGCACCCGATCGTGCGCCAGATGCGCCCCGGCTCGCAGGTCATCGAGGAGCTCTCGCGGCCCGCGCCGGGCTGCCGTACGCACTTCGTCAGCTTCTGGAGCGACCTCGATCATCTGATGGACCCGCTGGAGACCGCCTGCGTCGACCATCCCGACCTGCTGGCGCAGAACGTCCGGGTGACCGGGATCGGCCACCTCGCCCTGCCCGTGCATCCGGCCGTCGCGACCGGCATCCGACAGGCCCTCGACTCCGTGCACACGGGAGCGGCCACAGCGGGCGCGACAGCGGCCACCGGCACCCGCACCGGCCCCCGGTCCGACGGCCTCACCGTGGCCTGACGTCGTCCCGAGACCCGCCCGGCGCCCCTCCCGCACCCCTCCCACCTCGAACGTCATTCGAACATACGGCCAAACCCGCGCCCGCCGTCCCCCGAAACACCGCCGAATGCCCCTTTCCTGCGGGCAGGAAACCTGCAGAAGATTGTCGTGCCCGCGTACTGCCGGGTACAGTCGCCGCACTGCTCTGGCAGCCCCTGTCGTCGGCGAAAGAGAAGTTGGTGAACGACCGTCACCCGTCGGGGATCATGACCACCCCGGCCCCGGCTTCCGACCCCGCTGCGTCGCACTACGCGTCGTACGGCACCCAGGAAGCCCAGTACGACGGCTTCACCACGTACCCCGGCCACGAGACCGGCTCCTACGACGCCGGCACGCACGCCACCGGACACTTCACTGCGGCCGACCCCCTCTTCGGCGACCTCCCCGGCGACGGCACGAGCTCCGTGACCGGCACGTACGACACCGGCGCGCAGTGGGGCGCCGACGGTCACCACCAGGGCCATCACAGCCACCAGTCCCCGGACACGGGCAGTCACCAGACCCTGAACTACGACACGTACGCGGCCCAGCACCACGCGGTCTACGACTCGGGTGCGTACGACGTGACGACCTGGTCCACCGGCCAGCACCAGCACCTGTCCGCGATCCCGCAGCAGGCGGCGGCACCCGATGCCAGCGGGCAGTGGGACGCGAGCGCGTGGCTGCAGCCCGACCAGGCCGGCAGCCCCGCCGACCAGACCCAGCACTGGGAATGGGGCACGCAGGCCTTCGACACCGGCGCGTACGACGCCACGCAGTGGAACTCCGACGGCGGCGAGTCCGACCGGGCCGCCGACGAGTACGAGCAGCCGGCCGAGGTCCCGTTCGACCAGCAGGCCACCTCCACCTTCGAACAGCTCGGGCACGACGAACTCGCCCCGGCCGAGGGCGAGTCGTCCGACGGCGCTCCGCTCCCGCTCCTCGACGAGCAGGAGGAGCCCGCCCCCGCACCGGTCGGCCGGGCGGCCACCCGCAACGCGAACCGTTCCCGGCGCCGGATGCCCGCGAAGCGCTCCGCGCTGCTGACCGTGGCCGTGCCCTCGGCCTGTGTGATGGGGGTCGCCGGCATCGCCGCCGCCTCCGTCGGCACGCTGACCGGCGGCGACGGCGGCAAGGACACCACGGCGTCCGCCTCGGACGCGCAGCCGGTGAAACCGTCCGCCGCCAACAACAAGCTGGACGCCCAGCTCGAGACCCTCAGCGCCGGGGCCGACGACTTCGCCGACCGGGCCAGCCGGACGCAGGAACGTATCGACCTCAAGACGCAGCAGGAAGCGGAGAAGAAGAAGGCGGCGGCCGAGGCGGCCCGCAAGGAGCGGCTGCGCCCCAAGTACGCCCTTCCGGTCGCGCAGCACGGCCTCAGTGCCTACTTCGGCCAGGCCGGCATCAACTGGATGTCCCAGCACACCGGCATCGACTTCCCCGTCTCCTACGGCACGACGGTGATGGCGGCGACCGACGGCACCGCACGGACACAGTGGAACAGCGCCTACGGCAACATGATGATCGTGACGGCGAAGGACGGCACGGAGACCTGGTACTGCCACCTCTCCAGCTACCGCGTCGCCTCCGGTACGACGGTCAAGGCCGGCGACCCGATCGCGTACTCCGGCAACTCCGGCAACTCCACCGGCCCGCACCTGCACTTCGAGGTCCGGCCGGCCGGCGGCTCCGCGATCGACCCGCTGCCGTGGCTGCGCAGCCACGGCCTCAACCCGACGTAGGCCAGGCCAGTCGCTCTTCGCGCTCAGAGCCCCCGCCGTCGCAGCGGGGGCTCAGTCATGTGCGGCGACAGCTTGCCGCTACAGCTTCTCCACCGGCGCGTACCGCAGCAGCAGCCGCTTCGGCTTGGTGTCGCCGAAGTCGACCGTGGCCTCCGCGTTCGCGCCCGTGCCCTTCACTCCGACGACCGTGCCGAGCCCGAACTGGTCGTGCGTCACGCGGTCGCCGACGGTCAGCGCGACCACCGGCTTGTCCACAGCGCCCCGGCGCGTCGCGAAACCGGACGCGCCCGCGGCCGACGAGCGCGAGCGGGACGAGGACAGCGACGCCGCGACGCCGGACACCGGGCCGGAGGACACGGGCGCGGTGGCTCCCGTCCGCTTCCAGTCCACATGCGTCGGCGGGATCTCCTCGAGGAACCGGGACGGCGGGTTGTACGACGGCTGCCCCCAGGCGCTGCGCAGCGCGGACCGGGTGAGGTAGAGCCGCTCCCGCGCGCGCGTGATGCCGACGTAGGCCAGCCGGCGCTCCTCCTCGAGCTCCTTGGCCTGGCCGAGGGCGCGCATGTGCGGGAAGACGCCGTCCTCCATGCCGGTGAGGAAGACGACCGGGAACTCGAGGCCCTTGGCGGTGTGCAGGGTCATCAGGGTGATGACGCCGGAGCCGTCCTCCTCCTCGTCGGGGATCTGGTCGGAGTCGGCGACGAGCGCGACCCGCTCCAGGAAGGCGGCGAGCCCGGCAGGCGCCGCAGTGGCCCCCTCGCCCTCGGCTTCCCCGGACTCCTGCTCGAACTCCAGGGCCACGGCGGCGAGTTCCTGAAGGTTCTCGATGCGGGTCTCGTCCTGCGGGTCGGTGGAGGCCTGCAACTCCGCGAGGTAGCCGGTGCGTTCGAGCACCGCCTCCAGGACGGTCGCCGGACCGGCGCCCGACTCGACGATCGTGCGGAGGTCGTCCATCAGCGCGTTGAACCGCTTCACGGCGTTCGTCGACCGCGAGGCCATGCCGTACGCCTCGTCGACGCGCTGCAGCGCCTGCGGGAAGCTGATCTTCTCCCGCTGGGAGAGGGCGTCGATCATCGCTTCCGCGCGGTCGCCGATGCCGCGCTTGGGCACGTTGAGGATCCGGCGCAGCGGCACCGAGTCCTCCGGGTTGGCGAGCACGCGCAGGTAGGCCAGGACGTCCCGGACCTCCTTGCGCTCGTAGAAGCGGACGCCGCCGACGACCTTGTAGGGCAGACCCACCCGGATGAAGATCTCTTCGAAGACCCGGGACTGGGCGTTGGTGCGGTAGAAGACCGCGACGTCCCCCGCCTTCGCGTCGCCCGCGTCCGTCAGCCGGTCTATCTCGTCGGCTACGAACTGCGCCTCGTCGTGCTCGGTGTCGGCGACGTAGCCGGTGATGCGCGCGCCCGCGCCCGCGTTGGTCCACAGGTTCTTGGGGCGGCGGGACTCGTTGCGCTCGATGACCGCGTTGGCCGCGGACAGGATCGTCTGCGTGGAGCGGTAGTTCTGCTCCAGCAGGATCGTCGTCGCGTTCGGGTAGTCCTCCTCGAACTGGAGGATGTTGCGGATCGTCGCGCCCCGGAAGGCGTAGATCGACTGGTCCGCGTCACCGACGACGCAGAGCTCGGCGGGCGGCAGGTCGTGCTCGGCGGGCGGCACGTCGACGGGGTGCTCGGAGGTGCCGACCAGTTCGCGTACGAGGGAGTACTGGGCGTGGTTGGTGTCCTGGTACTCGTCGACCAGGACGTGCCGGAAGCGGCGGCGGTAGTGCTCCGCGACGTCCGGGAAGGCGCGCAGCAGGTTGACCGTGGTCATGATCAGGTCGTCGAAGTCGAGCGCGTTGGCCTCGCGGAGCCGGGACTGGTACATCGCGTAGGCCTGGGCGAGGGTCTTCTCGAACCCGTCGGCAGCCTCGGCGGCGAAGTCCTCCTCGTCGATCAGCTCGTTCTTCAGGTTGCTGATCTTGGCGCTGAAGGACTTGGGCGGATAGCGCTTGGGGTCAAGGTCCAGATCCCGGCAGACCAGGGCCATCAGGCGCTTGGAGTCGGCGGCGTCGTAGATCGAGAACGACGACGTGAAGCCGAGGCGCTTGCTCTCCCGGCGCAGGATCCGCACGCACGCGCTGTGGAACGTCATCACCCACATCGCGTTCGCGCGCGGGCCGACGAGGTGCTCGACGCGCTCCTTCATCTCGCCCGCGGCCTTGTTGGTGAAGGTGATCGCGAGGATCTGGCCCGGGTGCACGTTCCGCTCGGCGAGCAGGTGGGCGATGCGGTGGGTGAGCACGCGCGTCTTGCCGGAGCCGGCGCCGGCCACGATGAGCAGCGGGGTGCCGGCGTGGGCGACGGCGGCGCGCTGGTTGTCGTTCAGCCCCTCCAGGAGTGCGGCCGCGTCCAGGACCGGGCGGGGGGCGCCGCCTCGGTAGTGGGCGTCGCGGTCCGGGGGCACGTCGAACTTCCCGCCGAACAGATCGTCCGGGACCGGCTCCGGTCCGTGATCGTCCTCGGGCGGCGGCGGGGGCTCCTCCTCGTGGGCACGGGGGCCCTGGAGGTCCGCCAGGAAGCTGTCGTCAAAGAGGCTGCTCATCGCTCTCCGAGTCTAGGGGTCACCACTGACAACCCGCCGCCGCCCCGGAAACATCGCCGCTCTCACCCTCCGGCGCAACGCTGTCACCACACGTGACCTCACATGCGGGCATCACCGAAGGTCACGAAAATGTATCGGGCATATCACCCATCAACCTTCACAGGAGCAGCACGAGTTGGCTACCGTTTCGGCAGGCCACACGGATCCCCGCCGGCGAAACCTCGCCGGGCCGCACGGCCTCCGCCGAGTCCGGTGCGCCCCCGAACCATTACGCCCGAGCCCGACAGCCGACCGGCAGGCGGACGCTTGGAAGGAGTCGCCTCCCTTGGCGTCGCAGCACCGCAAGTCGCGCTCCGCGGGCACGCGCGCGGCAGGCATACGTACGCCCGCTCTCGCCACCGCCGCCCTCACCTCCGTGGCCCTGCTCTCCCAGACGGCGAACGCCGCTCCGCAGGAGGACGGCAAGCCGAGCCTGGAGGAGGTCGAGAAGAAGGTCGGCGACTTCTACCGCCAGGCGGAGTCGGCGACCGAGAAGTACAACTTCGCCGACGAGAAGTACAACTTCGCCAAGGAGAAGACGACCAAGCAGCGCGGACAGGCCGACGGCCTCCTGGACGACGTCGCCCAGCGCACCCAGAAGCTCAACGAGGCGCGGGAGGAGCCGGGTTCCCACGCCGCGGCCCAGTACCGCACCGGCGCCGCCGCACCCGACACCGGGACGTTCCTGCTCGCGGACTCCCCGCAGGAGCACTTCGACCAGAACCAGCCGACGAGCCGGCTGACCGATCGCCAGAAGGGCGCGGTGGACGACTACGTCACCGAGCAGTCGGCGACGATGAAGGAGCGCCAGGAGGCCACCGAGAGCCTCGCGACGCTCACCGACTCGCAGGACGAACTGAAGACCGCCAAGGCCGCCGTCCAGAAGAAGCTCGGCGACGCGCGCGAGCTGCTGTCCCAGCTGACGGCCCAGGAGAAGGCGCGCCTCGCCGCGATCGCGAAGCAGAAGCAGGACGAGGCCGCGCGCAAGGCGGCGGAGCTGGCCCAGCAGCAGGCGGCGGACCAGGCCGCGGCGCAGGCCGCCGCTCAGCAGGCGAGCGGCGGCGGCTCGTCGAGCACGGGTTCCTCGTACGTCTCCACCGCCGCGGACTCCTCGTCCGCCTCCACCACCGCGAGTTCCCCGTCCGCCTCCACCACCGCGGACTCCTCGTACGCCACCAAGGCCACGAAGGCGATCGCCTTCGCCCGCGCGCAGATCGGCAAGCCGTACGTCTGGGGTGCGACGGGCCCCGACTCCTACGACTGCTCCGGCCTCACCCAGGCCGTCTGGAAGGCCGCCTGCGTCGCCCTGCCGCGCACCGCCTACGACCAGATGAACGCCGGCACCATGGTCTCCCTGGCCGACGCCCGGCCCGGCGACCTGATCTTCTTCTACGACGACGTCAGCCACGTCGGCGTCTATATCGGCAAAGGCATGATGATCCACGCCCCGAAGCCGGGCGCCTACGTGCGCGAGGAGTCGGTCCACTACGACGGCGAGACGATCATCCCCAGCGTGGTCCGCCCGGCCTGAGAACAGGCACACGCGCGTGGGCCTCGTTTCTCGGGCACACGCGCGTGGGCCTCTTGTTACCCAGGCACCCGCGCGTGGGCCGCACGCCCCTCCCCGCGCCCTGCACCCGCGCGTAATTCGGGCCGCCCGCGCGCGTGCCCCGTGCCCACGGCGCACCGTGCTCCCCAGGGCCTGCCCGGCGGATCATGCCGCAGACGCGGGGTCTGGCACGCCCTCCCCCGGAGGGGGGACCCCAGCGGCGTTGTCGTCGGTTGCCGACTCCCCCGCTCTCGGCTTCGCTCGAGCGGGAAACCCCCATCGCGTCGACGCCCGCCTCCGCCTTGCGGCTGGACGCGCCAGACCCCGCTCACCTGGGCTGATCAGCAGCCGCTGCTTTCCTGCGGCTTGATCCGCCGGACAGGCCCTAGCATCGCCGCATGTCCGGCTCCCCCGCTCGCCCGTCCTCCGCCCCCCGCTCCCCTTTGGGCCTCTGGTGGGCGGGGCGGCAGCCGGCCGCCGGGGCCGCCGTGATGGCGACCGGGATCCTGTCGGTCGGCCTGCATCTGACGGACTACGAGACGCTGTCCCGCGTCGCCCTGGCGCTCGCGGGCGCCGCCTGGGTGGCGCTGGCGGCGGCGGGGACGCCGGGGGCGCTGACCGCCGTGGCGGCGACGACCGTGCTCGGCACGCGCGTGTGCATGCTCGGCCGGCACACCCTGGCCGAGGCGCTGCTCGCACTGGCGGCGGTGCTGTGGCCGGTGCTGCTGGCGACCGTCGTACGGCGGTGGCGGCGGCGGATGCCTGGAGCGGTGTTCCTGGCCTGCGTGGCCACGCAGGGGCTCGCACTGCTCGGCGCGGTCGTGGCGAAGGCGGAGGAGGCGGCCTGGCTCGCGCACTCCGCGCTCGTGCTGTTCTGGCTCGGGCTCGTGCTCTACTGCGTCGCCCTGGTCCTGTTCGACCCGCGGCAGGTGGCCGAGGGCGCCGGGGACCAGTGGGTGGCGGGCGGCGCGCTGGCGATCTCGGCGCTCGCGGGGGCGAATCTCCTCACGGCCGACGCCGGGGACGTGGGGGGCCTGTACCTGTGGAACGACGACGACACCGACGTCCTGCGCACGGTGACCGTCGCGCTGCTGGTGCTGGACCTGGCCTGGTACGCCGTCCTGCTCGTCGCCGAAGTGCGCCGGCCGCGACCCCGCTACGACGTCTGCCGCTGGGCGACGGTGTTCCCGATGGGGATGTCGGCCGCGGCGACCCTGTCCGTGGCCGCCGCGGTCGACGTCCCGTGGCTGAGGGGGCCGGGGGAGGTGCTGCTGTGGGTCGCGGTGGCGGCGTGGCTGGTCGTCGCCGCGGCGGCCGTGACCGTGGCCCGTGCCGCGCTCAGGTCCAGAGCACCGCGATGAAGATGTTCGTCACGGTCAGCAGTCCGACCAGGCCGAACAGCGGCTTCTCCACCGTCTCGTCGTCCCGCTTCACATAGACGAGGCCGAGGATCACGATCAGCAGGGCCAGCTTCACACCGATCTTGATGTTGTCGACGGGCTGGTCGTCCGCCTGGTTGAGGCCGACCAGGATCACGCCGGTGACCAGCATCGTCCCCGCGCCGTGCAGCATCGCGGGGACGAAGCGGGCCGCGCCCTGGCCCATCGCCTTCAGCTGCGTGAGGAAGCCGCCCAGCAGCGCGGCGATGCCGATGATGTGCAGGCCGACGAAAAGATGGATGAGTACGTCCATGAGGTCGGATGCTAATCAGCCGCGGTCAGGCCCTCGGACACCGGCCCTCCCCACCCGACCGGATGTGCATATATGCGCCCCATAGCAGCCTGTCGCTCCGACCTGTCCCGAAATCGCCGTTTCGGTCAGCGCACCACATGAATCCGACGGCCACGGTCCGGCATTTCGGACAGGTGCGGTCACCCGGCAGTCCGCTCGAGTCACTTCCGCACATCGCGTTACCCGACCGACACCACCGGGCCTAGCGTCCTCCCCCAGGTGACCGGCTCCCCACCGCCGCCCGGGCCAGGGGCGGCAGTCGGCCACCACCGCCGAGAAGGTCCGGCGGCGGCCCCGCTCCCCGTGCGGGCCGTCGCCGGACGCGTCAGCCGCTTCCCGGGCCGTTCGTCCGCTCCCCCACGACGGCCCACAGGTCACCCGGCGGCGGCTGTCCGAACGGACGAGGCGGTCGTACGAAAGGACGTGCAGTCCCACGTGGCAGCGCACCGCAGGCCCCGACAACGCTCGCTCGGCGGCCAGACGGCCCGTACGGCGTTCACCCTCGCCCTCGCGGGCGCGGCGACGGCGACGGCCTTCGACGGGACCGGACAGGCCGAGCCGAACCTGACTCAGGCCGAGGTCAAGGCGAAGGTGGCCAAGCTGTACCAGGAGGCGGAGGTCGCCACCGAGAAGTACAACGGCGCGCAGGAGAAGGCGACCGCGGCCGAGCAACGGCTGGAGACCATCCGGGACGAGGCGGCGCGCAAGGAGGAGAAGCTCAACTCGGCGCGGGAGGCGCTGGGTTCGATGGCGGCGGCGCAGTACCGCAGCACCGGACTCGACCCCGCCGTGCAGCTGGCCCTCTCCGACGATCCCGACGGCTATCTCGACGGCGCCGCCTTCGCCGAGCGGGCCGGCGACCGCCAGTCGGCCGCCGTCACCCGGGTCCGCAGACAGCTGCGGGAGATCGAGCAGCTGCGCGGCGCCGCGCGCGTCGAACTGACCTCCCTCAAGGCGCGTCAGGCCGAGCTGAAGACGCAGAAGGAGACCGTCACCGGCAAGCTGGACGCGGCCCGCCGCCTGCTGTCCCAGCTGTCGGCGGCGGAGCGGGCCCGGATCGCGGAGGGGACGAGCGGGGGAACGGGCGGCGCCGGCGACCGCGCCTCACGCACCGCCACGGGCGGCCGCGCCGACCTCCAGGCGCCCGGCTCCGCCACCGCCCAAGCCCCCAACTCCCGTGCGGCCGCCGCCGTTTCCTACGCCTACTCCAAGCTCGGCAGCCCGTACGTATGGGGTGCGACCGGACCCAACGCCTTCGACTGCTCGGGTCTCGTCCTCGCCTCGTACCGCTCCGCCGGCGTCTCCCTGCCCCGCACCACATACGCCCAGATCGGTGCCGGGCAGCGCGTCTCCCGCTCCGAACTCCTCCCGGGCGACCTGGTGTTCTTCTACTCCGGCATCACCCACGTCGGTCTCTACATCGGCGACGGCCGGATGATCCACGCCCCGAACCCGTCGGCACCGGTGCGCGTCGCCCCCATCGACGAGATGCCGTTCGCGGGGGCGACGCGCGTGGTGTGAGCGGGCGGTCACCCTACTTGATGCTGTCCCACGCGGCGTCGGCCGCCATGTCCTTCAACTGCTCCATGGTGAGCGGCAGGGTGGCACGGGTGGGCTTGCCGAACACGTGCTCGGCGTTGTACACGGCGATGACAACCCCGAAGCCGTTGGGCCGCACGGCCCCGACGGCCCGGCGCAGCGTGCCCTCGTCGCTCCACGGATCGACACCCTCCCGTTCATCGAACCGCATGCGGCCGGTCTTGTTCTCCTTACCCCCATAGCCGATGTTGACCTCGAGCAGCGCCCTGCCCTTGCCGTCATCGACACCCACCTCGATGATGCCGGCCGGGCCGGTCGGGGAGACGGTCACCTTCACGCCCGGCGGGGCAACCTGCGCCACCGTGGCCCGGATCTTGTCGCTCCTCGACGCGCCATCCTCGACTTCCGCGCCCCGCCGGGGCAGGGAGTCAAGGGTTGCCTGCCACTTCTTCGACGTCACCATTTCGATCAACTTCTTTTTCGTCAGCGGCGGTTCGTCGCGTGTGGGCTCGGCGCCCTGCTCCCCAGGCGCGTTCCACTCGCGGACGGTGAGAAGCGATCCGTCCGGCTTGATGAGTTCAACCTCCCACATCTTCGGGTCCTGGTCGCGATAGGGCGCCACATACGACTCCGTGAGCGTCAGTTGGGAACCGTCCGCCAGTTCCTGTACCGTGCACGTGCCCCTGGGCCCCGAGCTGCCGACGCCGGCGACACCGACCCAGCAGGCGGCCCTGCTCGCCATGTTCCACCACGTCGCGTCAAGCCTGTCCAACGTGACCGAGACAGCCGCCGAACCCTTGCCGTCGTCGAAGACGAGGGAACCACCGAGATACGCCCGGAAGGAGTCGCTGGGCCTGATCTCCCGTTCCTTGCTCACCTTCCCTTCCGGAAGGAGGTCTTTGAGGATGGAGACCGCCTGCCTGGTGCTGCCGCTGTGCGCCGCGAGGTTGTCGCCGTCCCCCTTCCCCGAGGCGAACACTCCTCCGTACACGCCGCCCGCCCCCAGCACACCGACCAGTGCGACGCTCGCGGTGATGGCGGCCATGCGCCTGCGTCGCAGAACACTGCGCCCCCGTGCCATCAGGACGGTGGGCTGCGGCGGTCCGTCGGCAGACGCGTCCGCCTCCGCCAGTTCGTGCAGGCCCCGCCTGAGCAGTTCCTCTTCCGAATGGGCCGTCTCGCTCATCGCGTTCCCCTTCCCGCGTACCCGGCCAGCGCACCCATGGCACGCAGCCGTTCCAAGGCCCTGTTGGTACGGCTCTTGACCGTCCCGGGCGAACAGCCGAGCAGATCGGCCGTCTCCTGCACCGACAGGTCCTCGTAGAACCGGAGCACCACCACGACGCGCTGGGCACGGGGCAGTGCGGCGAGAGCGCGGTCCAGCTCCAGACGCGTCTCCGCCTCCCCTGCCATGTCACCGGCACCCGGGGTGTGGTCCGCCTCGGGGCGTACCACCTCCGTGTGCCAGCGGCGCCTGCGCCAGGTCGCGTAGAGGTTGACGACGACCTTGCGGGCGTAGGCGTGCGGCGAGTCCCAGGACGCCGAACGGGACCAGCGCACATAGACCCGCACCAGAGCCGCCTGCAGCAGATCCTCGGCGGTGTGCCGATCCCCTGTCAGCAGACGCGCCGTCCGCAGCAGCGACGGGTATGCCCCCGCCGCGAACTCCCCGAACTCTGTGTCGCGATCCGAACCGCGCTCACGCACGGATGCTCCCCCCAGAAGTGTGAGGTCCGAGGACCCTGTCACCCACTCGACAACCTGGGGTCTCCGGGGGGTTCCATCGAAGGGCGCGGGCGCCCTTCGGTCACACCAGCCTTCGTGCCGTGGCCCACCGGGTCAGCTCGTGACGGTTGGACAGCTGGAGCTTGCGCAGCACCGCCGAGACATGGGACTCGACCGTCTTGACGGAGATGAAGAGCTGTTTGGCGATCTCCTTGTAGGCGTAGCCGCGGGCGATGAGCCGCAGAACCTCGCGCTCACGCTGGGTGAGCCGGTCGAGGTCCTCGTCGACCGGCGGGGCGTCGGTCGAGGCGAAGGCGTCGAGGACGAACCCGGCGAGGCGGGGCGAGAAGACGGCATCGCCCTCCTGCACCCGGAATACGGAGTTCACCAGGTCGACCCCGGTGATCGTCTTGGTGACGTAGCCGCGGGCGCCGCCGCGGATCACCCCGATCACGTCCTCCGCCGCGTCGGACACGGACAGGGCGAGGAAGCGCACCGGCTGCTCGGCGTCGGCCATCAACGGGGCGCAGCGGCGCAGCACTTCGACCCCGCCGCCGCCCGGCAGATGGACGTCCAGCAGGACCACCTCGGGCCGGGTCGCGGTGATGACCGTGACCGCCTGGTCGACGTCAGCGGCCTCCCCGACGACCTCGACACCGGTCTCCTCGGTCCGGCCGATCTCGGCCTGCACGCCGGTACGGAACATACGGTGGTCGTCGACGAGGACCACGCGCACATGGCGCCCGCTCGTCGTCTCGCCGGAGGTCTTCGCCGGCTCGGCCGACTCCGCCGCTCCCGCCGTGCCGTTCGTCTCGGTCGGGTCGCTCATGACGTGTTCTCCGCCCTCTCCATCTCCAGCTCGACCTCCGTGCCGCCGCCCGGGACCGCCCGCAGCCGCGCCGTGCCGCCGTGGCGCTCCATGCGGCCGATGATCGATTCTCTGACGCCCATGCGGTCGGCGGGTATCGAGTCGAGGTCGAAGCCGGGTCCGCGGTCCCGGACGGACACGAAGACCGTCCTTCCCTCGACTTCGGCGTAGACCTGTACGGCGCCGCCCTCGCCACCGTACTTGGCCGCGTTCACCATCGCCTCGCGCGCGGCCTGCATCTGTGCGCCCACCCCTTCGTCGAGCGGGCAGTCCCCGACGACCACGACCTCGATGGGGACGCCGTGCTTGTCCTCGACCTCGGCGGCGTTGCGGCGCACCGCGTCGGCGACCGTGGTCGGCTCGTCGGCCTCCTCCTTTCCCGTGCCCTCGGGTTTGTAGAGCCAGGTGCGCAGGTCGCGCTCCTGGGCGCGGGCGAGGCGGCGCACCTCGCCGGCGTTCTCCGCGTTGCGCTGGATCAGGGTCAGGGTGTGCAGCACCGAGTCGTGGACATGGGCGGCGACCTCCGCCCGCTCCTGGGCGCGGATGCGCATCAGGCGCTCCTCGGAGAGGTCCTGAGTCATCCGGACCAGGTAGGGACCGGCGAGGAGCGTGATGCCGACGAGGACCGCGAGGGCGGCCTGGAGCACGGAGCCGAGGTGGGCGGCCGAGCCTTGCAGGACGAAGACGCCGGAGACGCCGGCCGTGACCAGCAGGACGCCGGCGCCCGCGCGCAGGAGTGTGAGCGTGCGACGTCTGCGGCCGACCTCGACCCAGCGGGCCCGGCGGGCGTTGTCCGCCTGTCGCCAGACGAGGGCGACGCCCGCGCCGGCGAGGACGGCGGGCAGCAGATACGCCTTGGCTCCGGTGCCCAGATTCACGTTGCCGACGAAGACCAGGGCGACGACGACCATGAGGAGCAGGGCGACCATCTGCCCCTTGTCCGGCTTGCGGGCGACGAGCCTGCGGCGGCCGTCGGGCGCGGTCTCGGTGGCGACCAGCGCCGGGGGTTTCTGGTCGCCGACACCGCCGACGCCGAGCGGCACGAAGAACCAGAAGGCCGCGTAGAGCAGGGCGCCGAGGCCGTCCGCCATGAAGAGGCCGGCGAAGACGAGCCGCACCCACACGACGGGCAGCCCGAGATGCCCGGCGAGCCCCCGCGCCACGCCACCCAGCCAGCGTCCGTCACTGCTGCGGTAGAGCTTGCGCGGCGGCCGCGGTTCGACGAGTGGCGCAGTTGCGGCTTCCGGCATGCCAACGATGGTCACACGGGCGGTCGGCCCGGGCATCAGGGTTCGTCCCCGAGACGCCCCTGATCTTCCGGGCCCCCGCACGTCGAACGCCTCCCCTGCCCCGGATCAGGGCCGATATCAGGGTCCGACCAGGGTCATTCCGACTGCCGCGAGGGCGGCTCGCCCGCCACCATGGACTCATGACAGATCACCAGCACGCCGCAGACGCCGAGCCGGACGGGGGCACCGCGCCCGACGCGGCCGTCCCGTCCCCCGGCGCCTCGGGCACGGCCGGTGAAAAGCCTCGCGCGCACGGAGAACAGGGAGAGCCCGGAAAGCCGGAAGTCGGCGAAGGACACGGCCACGGACCCGGACGCGGACAGGGCCCGGCCGAGGGGGCGGACGACCGAACCGCGGTCGAGGCCGCCACCGAGGCCGCGACAGCCGCCGCGATCGCCGCCCGGGCACCGGGCCCAGGGACACCGAACTCGGGGGCACCGGGCGCACCCGGAACGCCGGAAGGCACCGACGTGACCGGCCCCCCGCCCGGATTCCGGCGGGACCGCGAGCACAAGATGCTCGCCGGCGTGTGCTCGGGCCTCGGGCGGCAGTGCGACATGGACCCGGTGATCTTCCGGATCACGCTCGCCGTGCTCTCCGCGACCGGTGGCATCGGTCTCATCTTCTACGGCTTCGCCTGGCTCTTCGTCCCGTACGCCGACAACGAGCAGAACGAGGTGCGCAAGCTCCTGACCGGCCGGGTCGACGGCCAGGCCCTCGCGGCGGTGCTGTTCGCGCTGGTCGGCTGCGGGGTGTTCCTGTCGATGCTGAACAACGGCAGCGTGCTGACCTTCGCCGTCGTCCTCTCCCTGCTCCTCGCGGGCGCCGGGTACTGGTCCCGGCAGCGGGACTCCTCCGACCCCGACCCGCTGGCCGCCCAGGCGGTGGCCGACGCGCCGCCGGAGGCCCAGGCGCCGCCGGTGCCCGCCGCCTACCTCTCCTGGTGGCGCGACCCCATCGTCAAGGACGGCACCCACGACGGCGGCACGGGCTATCTGTGGGGCCCCTGGGACGCCCACGGCCGGGACATCACGGCGACCGTCAGAGTCGACCCCACGGGCCACAAGCGCCGCCCCGATGACATACGCACCGCGCGCCAGGCGTACGCCGGACCGCGCGACCCCCGCTGGATCGGCGGCTGGCTCTTCCTGCTCGCGGTGCTGGCGGGCGGCCTCGTCGCCCGGCTCGCCTGGGACGACCATCCGCTCGGCACCAGCCTGGAGGCGGGCCTGGCAGCCGCGCTCATCGTGCTCGGCGGAGGCATCGCGATCAGCTCGTTCCTGGGGCGGACGGGCGCGGGGTCGGTGTTCCTGGCGATCGTCACGGCGGGCCTGCTGGCGGGCGCGGCCGTCCTGCCGAAGGACATCGGCACGCACTGGAGGGACACGACCTGGCGGCCCACGGCGGCGGCGCAGGTGCGGACGGCCTACGACCTGGGCACCGGCGAGGGCACCCTGGACCTGTCCCGGCTGGACCTGGCCAAGGGGCAGACGGTGAGCACCAACGCCGAGGTGGGGGCGGGCCGACTGCGGGTGATCGTGCCGCCGGACGTGATCGTGAAGGCGCGGATCGACGTGGGGCTGGGAGACATCCAGCTGCCCGGCGACGACGAGAAGGATGTGGACGTGCAGCCGGGCAAGCACAAGGAGGTGACCCTGCAACCGGTCACGGGCAAGGCGGACGCGGGGACCATCGAACTCGACCTCGAGGTCGGAGTGGGACAGGCGGAGGTGGCCCGTGCTGCGTCATGAGTTCCGGCCCGGCAGGCTGGTCGCCGGCGCCTTCTTCACCCTCGCCGGCGTCATCTACGTGGGTGACGCGGGCGGCGCCTGGGAGACGCCGTGGTTCGTGGTCATCCCGGTGGTCATGGCCGGCCTCTTCCTGGCGGGCGCGACGGGCGTCGTGGCCCGGAGCATACGCAGACGGCGCGGCCCGTCCCGCGCGACCGCCCGGGCGTCGACCGGCACGAGCACGACACCGCCCTGACGGTGATCCCTGACCGCGACGCCGGCCACGCCCGGCCCGCCGCCCGCCTCACCAGGGCGGCACCAGGCAGTACCAGACGGTAACCAGGCAGTACGGCTAGCTCAGGCCGCCCGCCCGTTGCCGTCGCCTGGAGCGCCAGAGCGCGTCGAGGGAGAGGAGCGGAGCGCCCGCGAGGATGAAGGGCAGCCAGGCCATGAGGTAGGGGAGGTCGTTGCCGTAGTAGTAGGGATCCGAGGCCCAGCTCACCGTCAGCCACAGGCTGAGCGAGATCAGCGCGCCGCCGAGCGCGGCGAGCCGGGTGAGGATGCCCAGCAGGGCGCCGATGCCGACGGCGAGTTCACCGAAGGCCATGGCGTAGCCGAAGGCGACGGGATTGTTCAGGGCCATGTCGACCAGCGCCGGGATGGCCGAGGAGTCACGGACGGCGCGCATGGTCTCGCCGATCGAGCCCGCGCCGCTGTCCTTCAGGAAGGCGCTGTCGGTGAGTTTGTCGAGGCCGGCGTAGATGAACGTGACGCCGAGGAAGACGCGCAGGGGAAGGAGGGCGTACCGGGCGGCGGTGTCCCGCCAGTCGCGGCCGCCGCCGTCGAGATTGGGGGGATAGGTGTCCGCCCGCATGCCGTGAGTCATCGCCCGTAGCCGCCTCTCGCCCGGAGTGGTGGGACCCCTCAACAGACCATACGTACGAAATGGGGGGCGCGCTCAACTGTCTGCACGGCTCCTCCGCCCCACTGGTTCACCCGGCCCCGTCGGTTCACACCGCCGCGCCGACCGCCCGGTTCACTCCGTGACGTCGATCGCGTAGCGGTTCGTCTCCGCTCCCGCCGCTGTGACGACCTGGACGTCCACCCGGCCCGGTTCCACATCGGCCGGGACGGGGACGGTGAGGACGGCGTCGGCGGGGTTGCTGAAGCCCCCCGTGACCGGGACGAGGGGGACGTGGACGTGGACCGGGCCGATACGGACGACCATGCGGGACAGGCGGTCGGCGGTCTGGGCGCCGGGCGGGACGAAACCGGCGCCGCGGATCTCGATGTCGTCGCCGGTGCGGATCGGGGCGTCGAGGTCGCCGGCCTCGCGGGAGCGGACCACGGAGAGGATGACGGGTCGGCCGCCCTCGGCGTACTTGCCGGCCAGGTAGGTCGCGGCGGAGACCAGGACCACGACCGCCAGACCCCAAGGCAGGTCGGGCAGCTGGTCGGGCCGGCGGGCCAGCCGGACCGCGGCGAAGACGAGGGCGACGGCGCCGATCACCACGTACTGGATGTCGGCGAAGGTGCCGCGGCCGACGTCGTCGGTGAGCAGGTCGGCGGCCCGGGGCCGGTGGGCGCGGACCTTCTGGAGCCGCTGCGAGAGGACGCGCAGGCCGACCACCCGGCGGACCAGCACCGCGATCCCGCAGACCACGGCGAGGACGGTCACCATGCCGGCGCCCCGGGCGAGGTCGAGCCCGGCGATCAGCGCGTCGCGTTCGGCGTGGCCGGAGGCGGCGGCGAGGCGGCCCACCAGGACCAGGACCGCGTAGGCCACGAGCAGCACCCAGGCGGCGGCGATCGCGCGGGAGGTGGAGAGGCGGTTGTCCTCGCCGATCACGGGTGCGAGCGCCCCGCCGCGCGCCCGGTGGAACCAGGAGGCGGCGGTCAGCGCGCCGGCGACGACGAACGCGGCGAGGAGTCCGGCCGTGCGGGCGGTGGTCCAGCCCGCGCCGATGGCGGTCAGCGACTGGACCAGCAACAGCGCGACGACGGCCGCCCACACGGTGACCGCCGTGCGGAGCCAGAGCCGGGCCAGCCAGGCCTCGCCCTCGGCGCGGCCGCGTTCGGCGACGAGTTCCGCGGACTGCGCCAGCTCCTCGGAGACCCACTGGCGCGAGGCGGAGGCCGAGTGCGCGACGGCGGCGGGCAGGCCTTGTCCGGCCGCGAACTCCTCCCGTTTCACCACGAACGCGGCGACCGCGCGCCGATGCCCCTCGCGCGCCCCGTGCGGGCAGTCCCCGCAGGCACAGCCACCGTCGTGCGCGCCCGCTCCCGGGCCGGGATGCACGCCCTGTCTCGCCTCCTGCACCGCCACGTCCGACGCCTGCCTTCCCCGCTACCCGATCGGATGGCGGCCCTTGGGAACCCCGTGAGGACCCCTGCCGCCACCCTGTGAACAACTCCCCTGCGATGACAGCGAATTGTGCCCTACGCCACACCCTCCGTTTCCGCCAGGTCTGGTCAGGGCGGGTGAAGCCGTGCGGGCAGTGTTGACCCGGCTGCGAGAATTTCCGTATGGCCGAGATCATCCAGCGTGACGGGACCTGGGCCTTCGACGGCACGACGGTCAGGATCACGCCGGGGCTGCACCGCTCCGTGCCGCTGTTCCGGCAGACGTACGGGGAGATCGCCGTGCCCCTGGAGGCGGTCGCCGGGATCGTCTACGAGCCCGAACGCAAGCGCGGCCGGCTGCGGATGCGGCTGCGCGAAGGGGCCGATCCGCTGTTGCAGGCGACCGGCGGACGGCTGCCCGACGCCGCCGACCCCTACCGGCTGACCGTGGACATCGACCGCTCCGGGGTCGCGGAGTACCTCGCCGAGGAGATCCGGCACGCGCTGCTGCTGGACCAGGTCCCGGGCGAGCCGACCAAGGCCTACCTCCTGCCGGGTCCGCCGGTCCCGGTGTCCGTGCGCTCCTCCGACGGGATCGTCTCCTTCGACGGCGTCCAGGTGCGGGTCGACTGGGCGGACACCTCGGACCGGGTGAAGCGGGCGACCGGGCCACGGGTGATCAACGTCCGCGACGTCGTACAGGTCGAGTGGCTGCCCAACTCCGGCTACGAGGACGGCTTCCTGCGCTTCGTGACCCGCGAGACGGTGTTCTCGAAACTGCCCGCGGAGAAGGACCCGTACGCGCTCGACCTGTGGGGCAACGTGAGCCGGGACCTGCTGACCGCGCTGGTGGCGACCGCGGTCACCGCCCGTCTCCCGCACCCCTCGGCACGCACGCGCGCCGACGACGAGGACGAACTCCGGCAGGCGGACGAGAACCGGGACGCGGACCGCGGGCGTCGGCTCACCGCCTCCGTCCCGCCCCCGGCCGACCACCACGACGTACTGCTGCGTCGCCTGCGCGAGTTGGGCGAGCTGCACCGGGACGGGGTGCTCACGGACGAGGAGTTCGCCCGCACGAAGGCGGTCGTGCTCCGCGGCTTCTAGTGCCGCGGCAGGCAACGTTCGCCCGTCAAGGAGCGGCGTCCGGTGCGTGCTCTCGGTGTGCCGGCCGGAAGTCCTCGTACTGGACGTACTT
>NZ_JBFAKW010000070.1:0-50019 GCF_040655955.1 Streptomyces sp. NPDC050263
GGGCGTGCCCCCCCCCGCCCCGCAAACCGCCGGATGGGCGAGAAACCACCGCGGGCCCGCGGGGGGGGGGGCCCCCCGCGCCCCCCCCCCCCGGCCCGGCCGCTTTCTTGAGGGAATGCTTGCCCTCAGTGGCGCACCGGTGCGCTGGGCGTGATGCCCTCGTATCCGCGCAGCGCGGCTGCCGGTGAGCGAGACGCACCTCGAACCGGGCTCGCCGGGCGTTCGCCGGACGGGCGCACCCGACGCCGTGTCGCGCGCCGACGGCCCGGTGACCACGCGGGTCGCCCGCGCTCCGACGGCCGGGGCGGTGAACGACACACGCGTGCTCGTGCGACTGGCGTGGCGTCAGAAAGGTCGGCAACGGGTCGGTGTGAGTCCTGATACACCCGGGCGCAGCTGACCGAACACGCGAATCGTTGTAGCCTCCGGTGAACGCCCTTGACCTGAAAAAACAGGCAGGGAGCAGACAAAACGGGAGTTTCTCCGTGTTTCGTACCATGTTCAAGTCCAAGATCCACCGAGCCACCGTCACCCAGGCCGACCTGCACTACGTGGGATCGGTGACCATCGACGCAGAGCTGTTGGACGCCGCCGACCTGCTGCCGGGTGAGCTCGTCCACATCGTCGACATCACCAACGGGGCACGGCTGGAGACGTATGTCATCGAGGGCGAGCGCGGGTCGGGGGTGGTCGGGATCAACGGGGCCGCCGCCCATCTCGTCCACCCCGGCGATCTGGTGATCATCATCAGTTACGCTCAGGTGACCGATGCCGAGGCGCGGGCGCTGGAGCCACGAGTCGTGCACGTGGACCGCGACAACCGGATCGTGGCCCTCGGGGCCGACCCGTCGCAGCCGGTACCGGGCTCCGACCAGGAGCGCAGCCCGCACGCGGTGTCGGTCTGACCGAAACAGACCTCGCACCGGGAGTGCCCATGAGCGACATCGAGATCCGCGACGACCGGGCGGCGGGCCGCCTCGAAGCCGTCGGTGACGGCGGCGAAGTCGTGGGCCGCATCGAGTACTTCGTCCTGGAGTCGCCCGGGCGCGCGCTGGTCCCGGTGCACACCATCGTCGAGTCCGCCCACGAGGGCAAGGGCATCGCGGGGTCGCTGGCGCGCGAGCTGTACGCCGTCTCCGCGCGCGAGGGCGTCCCCGTGGCGCCCCTGTGCCCGTACGTCGTGAAGTGGGCCGCACGCCATCCCGACGAGGCTCCGGCAGCCGATCCCGAGCTGCTGGCCGCCGCCAAGGACTGGCTGCGCGCGCACCCCGGCCGGTTCTGACCGACGCGGCCTGCGGCACGTCGGCCACCCGGGTGAGTGGCCGCGGCCGCCCCGGGTACGCGGGGGAGTAGTCCAGAGCCAAGCGCGACAACTGGCCGGAGGACACCATGACCAACCCGCACCCCGACCCGGTCCCACCCGGACCGACCCCCGGACCGCCCCCGGTCCCCCCGGACCCCTTCCCCGCCCCGATGCCACCCCCCGTCCCGGAACCGACCCCACGACCGGGCCCGCCCCCGGACCCGTCCCCCTCCCCGATCCCTCCGGGCCCGGAACCGACCCCCGACCCGGAACCGGGCCCACCCCTGACCTGACCGCCGACGATGCCCGACACCCCCACGGGGCGCGGGGAACCGCGCGAGCAACCCCCGCCCACGCGCACCCGCGCCCCCACGGAATCACCCCATGCGGTGGGCGCTACGCGGAGACCTCCGACCGGTCCCCGCCCCACAGCGTGTGGAAGGACCCCTCCCGGTCCACCCGCCGATACGTGTGCGCGCCGAAGAAGTCCCGCTGCCCCTGCGTGAGCGCCGCAGGCAACCGCTCCGCCCGCAGCGCGTCGTAGTAGGCGAGCGCCGCCGCGAACCCGGGCGTCGGCACCCCCTGCAGCGTCGCGGCGACCAGCACCTCACGCCACGGGTCCTGCGCCGCGGCGATCTCCGAGGCGAACGTGGCGTCGGACAGCAGGCTCGGCAGGTCGGCCCGGGCGTCGTACGCGGCGCGGATCCGGTCCAGGAAGGCCGCGCGGATGATGCAGCCGCCGCGCCAGATCGCGGAGACCGCGCCCAGGTCGATGTCCCAGCCGTACTCCTCGCTGCCCGCGGCGATCTCGTGGAAGCCCTGGGTGTACGACACGATCTTCGAGGCGTACAGCGCCTGCTCCACCCGGTCGGCGAAGGCCTGCGCCTCCGCCTCGCCCAGCGCGGACGCCTTCGGCCCCGCCAGGCCGCGCGAGGCCTCGCGCAGCGCCCCGTGGCCCGAGAGCGACCGGGCGAAGACGGCCTCGGCGATGCCGGAGACCGGCACGCCCAGGTCCAGCGCGATCTGGACCGTCCAGCGGCCGGTGCCCTTCTGCTCCGCCTGGTCCACGACGACGTCCACGAAGGGCCTGCCCGTGGCCGCGTCCACGTGGGACAGCACCTCGGCCGTGATCTCGATCAGGTAGGAGTCGAGGCGTCCGGTGTTCCAGGTGCGGAAGATCTCGGCGATCTGCGCGGGCTCGTACCCGGCGACGTCGCGCAGCAACTGGTAGGCCTCGCCGATGAGTTGCATGTCGGCGTACTCGATGCCGTTGTGGACCATCTTCACGAAGTGGCCGGCGCCGTCCGGGCCGACGTGCGTGACGCAGGGCGAGCCGTCCGCGGCTTTGGCGGAGATCTTCTCCAGCATCGGGCCCAGCGATTCGTACGACTCCGGCGAGCCGCCCGGCATGATGCTCGGTCCGTGCAGCGCGCCCTCCTCGCCGCCGGAGATGCCGGCGCCGACGAAGTGGATGCCCTGCTCGCGCAGTTCGCGCTCGCGGCGGCGGGTGTCGGCGAAGTGCGCGTTGCCGCCGTCGATGATCATGTCACCCGGTTCGAGCAGCGGGGCGAACTCCCGGATCACCGCGTCGGTGGGCTCACCGGCCTTGACCATGATGACCAGGCGGCGGGGCCGCTCCAGCGCCGCCACGAACTCCTTGGCGGTCTCGGCCGCGACGAACTCGCCCTCGTGGCCGAATTCCTCGACCAGGGCGTGCGTCTTCGCCGCCGTACGGTTGTGCACCGCGACGGCGTAGCCGTTGCGGGCGAAGTTGCGGGCGAGATTGCGGCCCATGACCGCGAGCCCCGTGACGCCGATCTGGGCTGAAGTGCTCATACGGTTGGCTCCTCCAAAGGTGTGCCCGTCAGTACGGTCGATACCGTCACCGTCCTGAGGACCATCTTGACGGTTTTCTCGACCGGTTTCGCGACGGGGTCTCCCCGTGCCACCGAGGGAGCCCACGCGGCCGGTTGTGGTCTTGTCATGGCCTGTTCGCAGCCCGTATTTTTGCCGCTCCTGACGCATGTCGAGGGGGATCTCCATGGCCGTACGCGGCCGGCACCGCCGGTATCAGCCGAACAGGATCAACCGAGCCTCACTCACCGTCACGGCGGGCGGCGCCGGCATGGCGCTACCGCTGATCGGCACCGGCGTCGCCCAGGCGGCCGACGTGGACACCTGGAACAAGGTCGCCGCGTGCGAGTCGACCAACGACTGGAACATCAACACCGGCAACGGCTACTACGGCGGGCTGCAGTTCACCCGGTCCACCTGGGAGGCGTACGGCGGCACGCGGTACGCGCCCCGCGCGGATCTGGCCACCAAGGACCAGCAGATCGCCGTCGCCGAGAAGGTGCTGGACGGACAGGGGCCCGGCGCCTGGCCGGCGTGCTCGGTGCGGGCCGGACTGAGCCGGGGCGGCGACGCCCCCGACATCCACCCGAACGGCACCTCCACGAAGACGACCGAGAAGTCCGGCCCGACATCGAACAAGACGTCGAAGACGTCCCTGGACGACGTGCAGGCGCACAGCACGCCCCAGTCCCGGGCCGGCACCGTGGAGATGTACACGGTCGTCCGCGGCGACACCCTCTCCGGCATCGCCGACACCGAGGAGGTCAAGGGCGGCTGGCAGGGGCTGTACGCGGCCAACCGGACGGTCATAGGAGCCGACCCGGACCTGATCCTGCCGGGCCAGCGGCTCAGCCTGGCGGAGGCGGCGAAGCAGAAGACCTCGCCGAAGACCTCCCCCAAGCCCTCCTCGGGGGCCAAGGAGGGCAAGAAGGAGAGCAAGCCCGCCAAGAGCGACAAGGCGAAGGAGTCCGACGGCAAGGCGACGACCGGCCATTCCCTGGTCGCGCCCGTCACCGCCGGCACCGGAACGCCGTACCACGCGACCGGTTCCTCCTGGTCGAAGGGCTACCACACCGGCGTCGACTTCCCCGTGCCCACCGGCACCTCCGTGAAGGCGGTCTCGGCGGGCAAGGTGGTGAGCGCGGGCTGGGGCGGCTCCTTCGGCTACCAGGTGGTCATCCGGCACGCCGACGGCCGTTACTCGCAGTACGCCCACCTGTCGGCGATCTCCGTACGGGACGGTCAGTCGGTGAGCGGCGGCCAGCGCATCGGCCGGTCCGGCTCCACGGGCAACAGCACGGGCCCGCATCTGCACTTCGAAGTGCGGACGGGGCCCGGTTTCGGTTCGGACGTCGATCCGGTGGCCTATCTCCGGGCCGGCGGCGTCAGGATTTGACGCGCACCCGGCGCCGGTCGGGGGCCGGCGCCGGGACGTACAGGCCACCGGGGAAGGTGTGGTGGAGGAGGAGAACCGGCGGTTCGTCCTCCCGCAGGTCGGCCAGGTCGGCCTCCCGCAGGTCGGTCAGGTCGGCCAGTTTCCCCAGGTCGACCGGGACGTCCGTCTCACCGGCCTGGGCGGGAACCCGGCCCTGGGCCGACGCCGGCAGGCTCTCCTGCACCCGCACCTGCTCCCGTCCGCGCTCCTGGCCCTTCGCCACGAACGCGTCGGCGAGCTTCTCTTCGAACGCCTCGTCGGCGGCCGGCGTCAGCGTCGGCGCGTCCTGGGCAGCCGGAAGCCCGGCCACTGGGGATCCGCTTTGAAGACGCTCTGTCGTCAGCAGGATCAACCCGCCCGCCGCCACCACGCCGCAGCTCAGGGCGAGCGCGGTGCCCGTGGTGCCGTAGCGGAAGGTCTCGCCGAGCATCGTGATGCCCACCGCGGCCGCCACCACCGGGTTGACCACGGTCAGCGTCGCCAGCGGGGCCGCGAGGCCCGCGCCCCGGTAGGCGGCCTGCGACAACAGCATGCCGGCCGTGGCCAGCACCCCGATCACGGCCAGGGAGGGGAGGTCGGCGGCCGTGACGCCGCCGGCCCAGTCGACGGCGACGGTCTTGGTGAACACCGACGACATGCCGAACGCGATGCCCGACGCGGTCGCCAGCAGCATGCTGCGGACCGCCGGGTGCCGATGCGCGGCCCGCGCGGCGATCATCAGGGCCACGACCGCGGCGGCGGTGACCACGGCCACCGTCACCCGCTGCGGGGTGCTCAGGGACTGCGCGTCGGACGCCCCGACGAGGGACAGCAGACCGGCGAGACCGACCGTCGCCATGATCGCGCCCCGCCAGGCCGTCGCCCCGGCCCTGCGGCCGACGAACAGCGCGGCCATGGGCAGCGCGAACACGATCGTCAGCGCGCCCAGCGGCTGGACGAGACTGAGAGGGCCGTAGGCCAGCGCCACCACGTGGAGAACGCCGCCGATGCCGTTCAACGCCACCGCGGCCCACCAGCTCGCCCGGCGCAGCGGCGCGTACTCCTCGCCCGGCGAGGACACCGCGACCTGCTCCTGCACGATCGCCCCGCCCGCGTACGCCACGGCGGAGACGAGCGACAGGACCACGGACAACGCGAGGGCGCTCATGAGCTGCTCCTCTGCGTGAGGCGGGGGCGCGGGGCCCGGCGCTGCGAACGGCTGGCTCTCATAACCAACACGATGCCTTGTGGATCTGTTCCCGTCGTCGTCCCTGAGCACGCAATGGGTCCTACTACCGATGGAGTAGAAAGCCCCCGGTGTCCTCCCTCAGGCGGGTGCCGAGCCAGGGATCCCCCTGAGCACGACCCCGACCGTCCTTGGTACTACTGCACCTCGTGGACCTCGACCCCCGACTCGCCGCGCTCCGCCCGCTCGGCGGCTTCTTCGCCCTGCGCACCCCACTACCCGGCTCAGGAGAGCCGCCCCGCCCCCTGCCGACGCTCGCGCGGGCCTACGGGGAGATCCCTGACGGCGCGGCGGCGGAGGCCGACGCCGACCCTCTGACCTTCAGGATCCGCAAGGTGAACCGGGCCCTGCGCGCCCCCGAGGAGCGGATCGGCGCCTCCGTGGCGCAGCAGGGGCTCGCGGCCCGGCTCTGGTCGGTCACCCTGGGCTGCGCCGTCCTGTACGGGGCGATCCCCGACCTCGCCCCGGAGCGCTTGCGTTGGGACCCGGACGCCGGAGCCCCGGACGACCTGTGGCTGACGGAGGTGCGGCCGAGGCCCGCGGACGCGGCGACCGTGGCCGAGACCGTCCTCGACGGCCACCTCGAACCGCTCTCCGCCGCCCTGCGCGCCCGCTGCCCGGTCGCGCCGGGCCTGCTGCGCGGCAACGCCGCCTCGGCTCTGGCCGCGACCGCCCGGCTGCTGGTGCAGTGGGCGCGCCCACAGGGCCGCCCCGACGTCGCCGCACACGCGCGTGCCCTCACCGCCGAACTCCTCGCCCACCCGCTCCTCGCGGACACCGGCACCCTCACCGGCACCGCGTTCCGCCGCCGCAGCTGCTGCCTCTACTACCGGGTGCCCGACGGCGGTGTCTGCGGCGACTGTTGCTTCACACGACCCCCGCGCTCTTCCCCACACGCCCCGTCTGGGTGACCATGAAGGGAGCCGACCGCTGAGATGGGGGGGTTCCGGGTGCGAGTGGGACTGCTGACCCGGGAGTATCCCCCGGATGTGTACGGCGGAGCGGGTGTCCATGTCGAGTTCCTCGCCCGCGAGTTGAGGCGGCTCGTCGACCTCGAGGTGCACTGCTGGGGCGAGGTGTCCAACGCGGACCGGGCGGTCGGCGTCCAGCGCCACCGTTCCTGGTCCGCGCTCGACGGGGCCAACGACGCGCTGCGCACCTTCTCCGTGGATCTCGCCATGGCGGCCGCCCTCGAAGGCCGCGAACTCGTCCACTCCCACACCTGGTACGCCAACCTGGCCGGACATCTCGCGAAACAGCTGTACGGCGTCCCGCACGTGGTCACCGCGCACTCGCTGGAGCCCCTGCGGCCCTGGAAGGCCGAGCAACTCGGCGGCGGCTACGCCCTGTCGAGCTGGGCCGAGCGGAGCGCGGTGGAGGCGGCCGACGCGGTGATCGCCGTCTCCGGCGCGATGCGCGAGGACATCCTCACCTGCTATCCGTCGCTGGCCGCGGACCGGGTCCACGTCGTGCACAACGGCATCGACACCGCCCTCTACCGCCCCGACCACGGCACCGACGCCCTCGCCCGGATCGGGCTCGACCCGGATCGCCCGTTCGTGCTGTTCGTCGGCCGCATCACCCGGCAGAAGGGCGTGCCCCATCTGCTGCGCGCCGTGCGGCACATCGACCCCGCGGCCCAGGTGGTGCTGTGCGCGGGTGCGCCCGACACCCCCGAGATCGACCGGGAGTTCCGCGACCTCTTCGCGGAGCTGAGCGGCGCCCGCGACGGCGTGCACTGGATCCCGAAGATGCTGCCACGCCCCGAGGTGATCCAACTCCTCACCCACGCGGCCGTGTTCGTCTGCCCGTCGGTGTACGAGCCGCTCGGGATCGTCAACCTGGAGGCGATGGCGTGCGGCACGCCCGTCGTGGCCTCCCGGGTCGGCGGGATCCCGGAGGTCGTCGAGGACGGCGTGACGGGCGCCCTCGTCGCGGTCGACGACGATTTCGAGGCGGGCCTCGGCCGCGCGCTGGACGCGCTGCTCGGCGATCCGGAGACGGCGCGCCGCATGGGAGAGGCGGGCCGGGCCCGCGCGGTGGGGGAGTTCGGCTGGGACGCGGTGGCCCGGCGGACCGTCCGGCTGTACGAGGAGATCGTCAAACAGGCGTAGACGACCTCGCGCCTGGGCAGCCATGGGTATCCAACAGGGTGAGGGGAGCGGCCATGCGTCGTGGTGGACCTTCGGTGCTCGGGATCGTGCTGGCCGGCGGCGAGGGCAAACGCCTGATGCCCCTCACGGCGGACCGTGCCAAACCAGCGGTCACCTTCGGTGGCACGT
This sequence comes from Streptomyces sp. NPDC050263, assembly GCF_040655955.1. Taxonomy (NCBI): domain Bacteria; kingdom Bacillati; phylum Actinomycetota; class Actinomycetes; order Kitasatosporales; family Streptomycetaceae; genus Streptomyces; species Streptomyces sp. NPDC050263. Next base: position 8,100 of record NZ_JBFAKW010000070.1, read on the forward strand.
ACCGGCTCGTCGATTTCGTCCTGTCCAACCTCGTCAACGCCGACATCCTGCGCATCTGCGTGCTGACGCAGTACAAGTCGCACTCGCTGGACCGGCACATCACGACCACCTGGCGGATGTCGAGCCTGCTCGGCAACTACGTCACGCCGGTCCCGGCCCAGCAGCGGCTGGGCCCGCGCTGGTACCTCGGCAGCGCCGACGCCATCCTGCAGTCGCTGAACCTGATCTACGACGAGCGGCCCGAGTACGTGGCCGTGTTCGGCGCCGACCACGTCTACCGCATGGACCCGCGCCAGATGCTCGCCCAGCACATCGACAGCGGGGCGGGCGTCACGGTGGCCGGGATCCGCGTCCCGCGCGGCGAGTCCTCGTCCTTCGGGGTGATCACTCCCGGCTCGGACGGCCAGACGGTCGAGCGCTTCCTGGAGAAGCCCGCCGACCCGCCGGGGCTCGCGGACGACCCGGCGTCCGTGTTCGCCTCGATGGGCAACTACATCTTCACCACCAAGGCGCTCATCGAGGCGCTTCAGCGCGACGCCGAGGACGAGACCTCCGTCCACGACATGGGCGGCTCGATCCTGCCCCAGCTCACCCAGCGCGGCGAGGCCCGGCTGTACGACTTCCACGACGGCCATGTGCCCGGCGAGACCAGCCGCGACCAGGGCTACTGGCGGGACGTCGGCACGCTCGACGCGTACTACGACGCCCATATGGACCTGATCGCCGAACGCCCCGCCTTCAACCTCTACAACCGCAGCTGGCCGATCTACACCCACTCGGGCCAGCTCTCCCCGGCCCGCTTCAGCGCGGGCGGCATCGCCGGTGAGTCGATCATCAGTTCGGGGTGTCTGATCCGCGGTCAGGTCACCCGGTCGGTGCTGTCCCCGGGGGTCGTGGTCGATCCGGGGGCGGTCGTGCAGGGCTCGATCCTGCACGACAACGTGCGCATCGGGCGGGGTGCGGTCGTGCGCGGGGCGGTCCTGGACAAGAACGTCGAGGTCCCTCCGGGTGCGACCATCGGCGTGAACCCGGAGCGGGACACGGAGCTGTACACGGTGTCCAAAGGCGGCGTGATCGCCCTGGGCAAGGGGCAGCAGGTGCCCTGAACTTAATGCGTTGTTAACTGTGCGTAGCATGATCGTACTTGACCGTAATCGCCCGGCGCGATTGACTGCTTGCCTCACCCTCTTCGTCGACGCGAGGCAAGTCCTTGACTGCTGATGATCTGCTGGCACCCCTCGACCTGGCGTTCTGGAACCTCGAGTCGGCCGAGCACCCCATGCACCTGGGCGCGCTCGGCGTCTTCACGGCGGACTCGCCCACCGCGGGCGCCCACGCCGCCGACCTGCTCGCGGCCCGCGCGGCCGCCGTCCCCGGGCTGCGCATGCGCATCCGAGACGTGTGGCGGCCGTTCGACTCCGCCCAGCCCTTCGACCTGCGCCGTCCGTTCGACCTGCGGCTGCCGCTCGCCTTCGGCGGCGCGACCCGGGAGCCGGACCCCGAGTTCGACCCCCTCCACCACGTCACCCTGCACGCGCCCACCGCCGACTTCCAGGACGACGCCGGCCTGCTCATGCAGCGGCCCCTGGAGCGCGGCCGCCCGCCGTGGGAAGCGCATGTGCTGCCGGGCGAGGACGGCGTGTCCTTCGCTGTGCTCTTCAAGTTCCACCACGCCCTCGCCGACGGCCTGCGCGCCCTGACCCTGGCCGCCGCCGTCCTCGACCCGCTGGACCTGCCCGCGCCCCGGCCCCGCCCCGCCGAGCCGCCCCGCGGGCTCCTCCCCGACGTCCGCAGACTGCCCGACCTGCTGCGCGGGGCCGTCTCCGACGTGGGCCGCGCGCTCGACATCGGCGCCTCCGTCGCCGTCCACACCCTGGGCATGCGCCCCAGCCCCGCCCTCACCGCCCGCTCCAGCGGCACCCGCCGCACCGCCGGCGTGGTCATCGACCTCGACGACGTGCACCGGATCCGCAAGGTCGCCGGCGGCACCGTCAACGACGTGCTGATCGCCGTCGTCGCCGGCGCCCTGCGCCGCTGGCTCGACGAACGCGGCGACGGCAGCGAGGGCGTCGTGCCGCGCGCCCTCATCCCCGTCTCCAAACGCCGCCCGCGCACCGCCCACCCGCAGGGCAACCGGCTCTCCGGGTACCTGGCCCGGCTCCCCGTCGACGACCCGGACCCGCTGAGCCGGCTGGCCACGGTTCGCGCCGCCATGGACCGCAACAAGGACGCGGGACCCGGCCGGGGCGCCGGCGCCGTCGCCCTGCTCGCCGACCATGTCCCGGCCCTCGGCCACCGCCTCGGCGGCCCGCTGGCCGGGCAGGCCGCCCGGCTCTGGTTCGACATCCTCGTCACCAGCGTCCCGCTGCCCAGCCTCGGCCTGAAACTCGGCGGGAACCCGGTCACCGAGGTCTTCCCGTACGCCCCGCTCGCCCGCGGCCAGGCGCTCGCGGTCGCCGTCTCGACCTACCGCGGCCAGGTCCACTACGGGCTCGTCGCCGACGCCGAGGCCGTCCCCGATCTCGACCGGTTCGCCCGCGCGCTGACCGCCGAGGTGGAGACGCTCATCACGGCCTGCGGCTCTTGACGGGAACGGGTTTGGAGGAGAGGCCCGGCGCTCCGTAAAATTCCCTGTTCGAGGCGGGCGCGGTCGGAGCGCCGCACGGGTCAGCAGGGAAGCGGCAGCGCGATGACGGTGACAGAGGACGGCTCGGCGGCGATCACCGAGGAGGCCGTGGACGACGTCGTGCAGGACGTCGTGTACGGCCCCGGCATCGACCCGGAGCGGCTCGCCGTCTGCCTCGCGGTGCTGGACGAACTCGACAAGCTGGACGTCGACCACCCCGACGCGATCGCCGTGCGCCGGGCCACCGCCGGCGTCTACCGCACCGTCAAGCAGCGCCGCCGCCAGGAGCGCCGGGCAGCCAAGACCGCCCACGACAAGGCGGTCACCGAGGCCACCGCCACCGGCTCCGCCCAGCGCATCGACGACGAGACCGAGGGCATCCTCCCGTCCTCCGTCACCGAGGAGGGCAAGATCGCGGGGATACTCCAGCGCCCGCGCTCCTGCTACACCTGCAAGGCCCGGTACGTGGAAGTCGACTACTTCTACCACCAGCTCTGTCCCGCCTGCGCCGACCTGAACCGCACCAAGCGCGACGTCCGCGCCGACCTCACCGGCAAGCGCGCGCTGCTCACCGGCGGCCGCGCCAAGATCGGCATGTACATCGCGCTCAGGCTGCTCCGGGACGGCGCGCACACCACGATCACCACCCGCTTCCCCAAGGACGCCATCCGCCGCTTCAAGGCCATGGACGACTCGGCCGACTGGATCCACCGCCTGGAGGTCGTCGGCATCGACCTGCGCGACCCGGCGCAGGCCGTGGCCCTCGCCGACCAGGTCGCCGCGGCGGGCCCGCTCGACATCCTCGTCAACAACGCGACGCAGACCGTACGCCGGCTGCCCTCGGCCTACGCGGCCCTGGTCGGCGGCGAGAGCGCCCCGCTGCCCGCCGGCGAGCTGCCCGCCCACCATGTCATCGGCGCCTTCGGCTCCGGCGCGGTCGACGGCCTCGCCGCGCTGCCCGCCGGCATCAGCGGCCTGGACGCACAGGCGGTCGCCGACCTCGCCCTGGTCGCCGGCAACGCGAGCGTCGCCCGGCACCTCGACGGCACCGCCATCGACGCGGGCGGTCTGGTGCCGGACGTCGTCGACACCAACACCTGGGTGCAGACCATCGAGCAGATCTCCCCGGTGGAGCTCCTCGAGACCCAGCTGTGCAACTACACGGCGCCGTTCATCCTGATCAGCCAGCTGCGCCCGGCCATGGCCGAGGCTGCCCGGAAGGCGGCGAGCGGACGCGCGTACGTCGTGAACGTCTCGGCGATGGAGGGCGTCTTCGGGCGCGGGTACAAGGGTGCGGGGCATCCGAACACGAACGCGGCGAAGGCCGCGATGAACATGGTCACGCGGACCAGTGCGCAGGAGATGTTCCAGGCCGACGGGATCCTGATGACGTCCGTCGACACGGGCTGGATCACCGACGAGCGTCCTCACTACGACAAGCTGCGGCTTGCGGAGGAGGGGTTCCACGCGCCTCTCGACCTCGTCGACGGGGCGGCTCGGGTGTATGACCCCGTTGTGCGTGGTGAGGCGGGGGAGGACCTGTACGGGGTCTTCTTGAAGGACTACGCGCCCGGGAAGTGGTAGGGCCGTTGCACGTCGGGACGCGCCGCTCTCACATGCGTGCCGCCGTCCACCAGCAGGTCGGCTCCTGTGATCCAGGTCGCCTCGTCCGACGCCAGCCACAGCACCGCCCTCGCCACGTCCTCGGGCTCGCCTATGCGGCCCAGCGGCAGGGCCGGTGCGATCTCCGTCTCTCTCGGCTCCCACATGAAGCGGGCCATCTCCGTCCGGACCAGGCCGGGGGAGACGGAGTTGACCCGTACTCCCGGGCCCAGCTCGCCCGCCAGTTGTCGGGTGAGGTGGCGCAGGGCCGCCTTGCTGGTGCCGTAGGCGCCCACGGACGGGCCGACGTGGGTCGCGCCCTCCGTGCAGATGTTGACCACGGCTCCGCCGTGCTCCCGCATCCAGCCGCGCCACGCGCACTGCACGAGCCGCAGCGGCGCCTCGACGTTCACCGTGAACGCCCGGCGCCAGACGGCCGGGTCGGCGTCCATCAGCGGGCCGTACGGCTGGTTGGTCGCCGCGTTGTTGACCAGTACGTCGAGCCGGCCGAACGTCCGCAGGCACAGCTCCGTCAGCTCCTCGGGGCACCCGGGATCCGCGACGTCGCCCGCGAGGCCGATCCCGCCCAGCTCCGCGGCCGTGCGGCTCACCTCGTCGGCGTCGCGCGCGCTCACGCACACCTTGGCCCCGGCCTCGGCGAGCGCACGCGCCACCGCCAGGCCGATGCCGCGCGTGGCGCCGGTCACGACCGCGGCCCTACCGCTCAACCCGTACGACGACGTCATCGGCGCACGGTCTCACGGCCCACCCTCAATCGACAGCCCCGAGACGTGAGTTCCGTGCCGCCACCAGTTCCAGCACCGTGCGCCAGTCCTCCAGCACCCCCGCGTCGAATCCGGCGACCCGGCCGTCCTCGTCGGCCTGGCGCAGGCTGAACACGTCGTCGTCGGCGGGCGTCTCGTGCCAGGGATGGAGGCCCATGAGGCGGGAGACACGGGTGCCCAGCAGCGGCCGTACGGCGTCGGCGGCGCGCTCCGAACGGAGGCCGGTGCCGGTGGGGCACAGGAGCCGGCCGATGGGGTGGACCAGCCCGGTGAGCTGGAGCTCCTTGTCGGCGGGGCGACTTCGGCGCAGCAGTGCGGCCGTTTGCAGCGCGTGATCGTGCAGATCGACGCCGACGACACCGCCGTCCGGGGCTTCCGGTACGCCCCGGCAGGCGTACAGCAGGTCCATCAGCTCCTCGACGCTGCGCAGCTCCATGCGTCTGTCCTTCCGCGAGACAGCCGTTGCCGGACGCCAGCAGACCAGGTCCGGCTTGCGATCGGACGAACGGCACTTGAACGGCGCGACGGACCGGCAGGCGCGTTCGCCGGTGTACGCCGGACGGGTGAACTCAAAGGGTGCGAAAGTGACGGAAGGAGTTCAATTCACTTGCGAGGACATACGGGTGACGCGCCATGGTTACCCCAAATTTTCAGCCCTATCGAGCGGCACCCCGCTCATTTGGTTAGTCTGTATCGGACGGACAGCAGGACGGAGTGCCACCCACACCCACCGTCCGTCTGGGACAAGCCGGTTCACAACGGCCAGCCCTCCTGGGAGTCACCGGCACCACAGTGTGGCCACCGACTTCAGCCAGACCTGAGGGAGCGTTGAGCGCCGGATCGCAGACTGACCGGCACGCCCCGAGGGTGACCCGACACATAAGGAGTGCGCGGTGACACCGGAGAAGACGAATCGCGAGGAACGTCCCAAGGAACGCCCGGAGCGGGCCGGCCGCAGGCCCGGCGAGATCGGCAGCCTCGACGTGTGGGCCCGCTCCGCCCCGATCCGCCTCGCGGGCTACGAGGAGGACCTCGCCGAGGACCACATCCTGCCCAGCGTGGACTGACCCGTTCGCGATCGCTCACCGCATGGGCGTGCGCCGCACCCGGCACGCCCATGCCGAGCCCCCGTCGTCTTCTTCCCGTCCCTCGGTCAGTCGAGCGGAGCCGTCCGCCGCCACGGCCGCAGGCTCTCCAACTGCCCCGCCAGCCGCAGTAGTTCGCCCTCCGTCCCCGGCCGGCCCACCAGCTGCACGGCGGTGGGGGCGCCCGACGGCAGCGTGCCGAAGGGGACCGCCATCGCGGGCCAGCCGGTCAGGTTCCACGGCGGGGTCAGCGGCGAGTAGTTCGTGTTCACCAGGACGTTGCGCAGCCAGCCCCGCTCGTGCCACGGCGCCGCCTTCGGCGACCGTCGCGCGAGCGCCGGGGTGAGCAGCACGTCGTACTCCGCGAAGAACGGCTCCAGCCGTCGGCGCAGCGTCTCCCGCGCCGAGCCGTCACGCACCCCGTTCAGGAAGCGCCGGCCGAGGGCCGCGTGCACCCGGGTGCGCCGGGTCAGCAGCCGTGGGTCGAGGCTCGCGGCGTCCACGGCCGTGCCGGCCGTCCAGTGCGCCAGCGAGGTGACGCCCAGCGACAGCGGATACGGCGGATCCGCCCGCTCCACGTGATGCCCCGCCCGGACCAGCACCCCGGCCGCCTCCCGCGCCGCGTCCGTGTACGGCCTGCTCACCGCGGTCCCGGCCAGCGGGCTGCGCACCGACACCGCGATCTTCAGCGCGGCGGGCTCCGCGGACGCCGGGACGTCGGTGTCGGCGAGGATCGACAGCATCAGCCGTACGTCCCGCACCGTCGTCGCCAGCGGACCGTTCTCCGACATCCCGAACCAGTCGCCGTCCCCGATCCCGGCCGGCACCACCCCGTGGCCCGGCTTGACGGTCACCAGGCCGCAGTTGGCCGCCGGTATGCGCAGCGACCCCATGCCGTCGTTGCCGAGCGCGATCGGCGCCATCCCGGCGGCGACCGCGGCCGCGCTGCCGCCGGAGGAGCCGCCGGCCGTGCGGGAGGTGTCCCACGGGTTGCGGGCGGTGCCGTGAACGCCCTCCGTGGTGCCGAAGACACACAGCTCCGGCACATTGGTCAGCCCCACCACCACGGCGCCGGCCGCCCGCAGCCGAGCCACGGTGACATGGTCGGCGTCGGCCGGGGTGTCCGGGGTCGCGGCCGAGCCGACCCGCGTCGACTCGCCCCGCACGCCGAGATTGTCCTTGACCGCCACCGGCACCCCGGCCAGCGGCAGTTCGGTCAGGTCGCCGCGGGCGGCCACCGCGTCGGCCTCGGCGAGCGCGGCCTCGGCCCGCACCACGCGGAACGCGCCGATCCGGCCGTCCAGGCGCTCGATGCGCGCGAGGTGCTCGGCCACCACCTCGCGCGGTGTGACCTCCTTCTCCCGAACGGCGGCGGCGATCTCGACGGCGGTCCGGCCGACCCAGCTGGTCACGGCGGCTCCTTGGTCCTACTGGTGAGTACGTGAGGAGAACTGTGCCCCGCCGGACGCCCCGCGTCGAGAGCCGGCGGTCAGGTGCCGACCTGTGCCCTGAGCCACTCCGCCACCTCGCCCACATGCGCGGCCGCGGCCGCGCGGGCCGCCTCCGGGTCGCGGGCGGCCAGGGCGCGGTGGATCGCGGCGTGTTCCCGGCGGGTGCGGTCGAAGGCGCCCTCCTCGCGGTAGCCGCGCCAGACCCGGGCCCGGAAGGTGCGCGAGGACAGGCCCTCGAGGATCGCCGCCATCGTCTCGTTGCCGGCGGCCGCCGCGATCGAGCGATGGAAGGCGAGATCGTGGGCGAGGATCTCGTCGGGGTCGTCGGTGGCGTTCATCGCGTCCAGATGGCCCTCGACGGCGGCCAGCTGGGCGGGGGTGATCCGCGCGGCGGCCAGCGCGGTCGCCGTCGACTCCAGGATCCGCCGGACCTCCAGCAGCTCCACCAGCCGGGGTCCGCGCGACAGATCGGCGACCACCCCGAACGTCTCCAGCAGGTCCCCGGCCTGGAGCTGCGTCACATAGATGCCCGAGCCGTGCCGGGCCTCCAGCACGCCCAGCACCGTGAGCGCCCGGATCGCCTCGCGCATCGAACTGCGCGAGATGCCCAGCTGGGCCGCGAGGTCGCGCTCGGTCGGCAGCCGCTGGCCCGGCTCCAGCAGCCCCTCGCCGATCATCGCCTTGATCCGCTCGATGGCGCGCTGCGTCACCGTGCCCTTGGGGGCTGCCGGTGCGTCCTGTCGCGGCTCGTCCACGTGCTCTCTCCTGTCGCCGGTGCCGCGCAGTCTAGCCATCGATGTGGTCGGACCACTTGCCTCAATAATGGGCTCAAACTCGCCTTCAGGGGTGTTGTGAGGGGGAAGTGGTCTGATAAATATGCTGGCTGTCGCACGAAGCGCGACGCTATGAAGCACGAAGCACGCCAGATGAGGAGCCGACCGATGGCGCCCCCGCCCACCGCCCGCGTCACCGCGGTCGACACCCACGACATCCGTTTCCCCACCTCGCGCGAGCTCGACGGCTCCGACGCGATGAACCCGGACCCCGACTACTCCGCCGCCTATGTCGTGCTGCGCACCGACGCGCCAGACGGCCACGAGGGGCACGGCTTCACCTTCACCATCGGCCGGGGCAACGAGGTGCAGGTCGCCGCGCTCGACGCCCTGCGCGAGCAGGTCGTCGGCCGGTCCGTCGACGAGCTCTGCGCCGACCCGGGCACACTCAGCCGCGACCTGATCGGCGACAGCCAGCTGCGCTGGCTCGGCCCCGAGAAGGGCGTGATGCACATGGCGATCGGCGCGGTCGTCAACGCCGTCTGGGACCTGGCCGCCAAGCGTGCGGGCCGGCCCCTGTGGCGGCTGCTCGCCGACGCCGAGCCCGAGTGGCTGGTGCGCCAGATCGACTTCCGCTACCTCACCGACGCCCTCACCCCCGACGAGGCCCTCGACCTGCTGAGCCGCGGCAAGGAAGGCGCCGAGAAACGCCGGGCCCGGCTGCTGGAGCGCGGCTACCCCGGCTACACCACCTCGCCCGGCTGGCTCGGCTACGACGACGAGAAACTGAGCCGCCTCGCCGCCGAGGCCGTCGCCGACGGCTTCCGGCAGATCAAGCTCAAGGTCGGCGCGGACCTCGAGGACGACATACGGCGCTGCCGCGTCGCCCGCTCCGTGGTCGGCCCGGACATCCGGATCGCGGTCGACGCCAACCAGCGCTGGGACGTCGCCGAGGCGATCCGCTGGACCCGCGCCCTCGCCGAGTTCGACCCGTACTGGATCGAGGAGCCCACCAGCCCCGACGACGTCCTCGGCCACGCGGCCGTCCGCCGGGCCGTCGCTCCCGTCAAGGTGGCCACCGGGGAGCACGTCCAGAACCGCGTCGTCTTCAAGCAGCTCCTCCAGGCCGGCTCCCTGGACGTCCTCCAGCTGGACGCCGCCCGGGTCGGCGGCGTCAACGAGAACCTCGCCATCCTGCTGCTCGCGGCCAAGTTCGGGGTCCCGGTGTGCCCGCACGCGGGCGGCGTCGGCCTGTGCGAACTCGTCCAGCACCTGTCGATGTTCGACTACGTGGCCCTCACCGGCACCACCGAGGACCGGGTCATCGAATACGTCGATCATCTGCACGACCACTTCCTCGATCCGGTGGTGATCCGCGAGGGTCACTACACGGCACCCACCGCGCCGGGTTTCTCGGCCGCCATGCGGCCCGAGTCGATCGCGCGGTACACGTATCCCGGCGGCGGCTTCTGGGCCGCCGACCTCAAGGACCGGAAGGAGTAGGCGCAGTGAGCGACTTCGAAGGGCTGACGGCTCTGGTGACGGGGGGCGCCTCGGGCATCGGCCGGGCGACCGCGGAGCTCCTGGCCGAGCGCGGCGCGCGGGTGGCCGTCCTCGACCTGGACCCGTCGAGCGTCGAGAAGCCCCTGCTCGGCTACCGCGCCGACGTCGGCGACGACGCCTCGGTGCGCGCGGCCGTCGAGGCGGCCGTCGCCGAACTCGGCGGGCTGGACATCCTGGTCAACAACGCGGGCATCGGCGCGCAGGGGACCGTCGAGGACAACGACGACGCCGAGTGGCACCGGGTGCTGGACGTCAACGTCGTCGGCATGGTCCGCACGGCCCGCGCCGCCCTCCCGCATCTGAGGCGCTCCGCGCACGCGGCCGTCGTCAACACCTGCTCCATCGCCGCCACCGCGGGCCTCCCGCAACGCGCCCTCTACAGCGCGACGAAGGGCGCGGTGTACTCGCTGACCCTCGCCATGGCCGCCGACCACGTCCGCGAAGGCATCCGCGTCAACTGTGTGAACCCGGGCACCGCCGACACCCCGTGGGTCGGCCGGCTGCTCGACGCGGCCGACGATCCGGCCGCCGAGCGCGCCGCGCTGGAGGCCCGTCAGCCCACCGGCCGGCTCGTCGGCGCCGCCGAGGTCGCCGGGGCCGTCGCCTACCTGGCGAGCCCGCTGTCCGGCGCCACCACCGGCACCGCGCTCGCCGTCGACGGCGGCATGCAGGGCCTGCGGCTCAGGCCGGTCGGGCAGTGAGCGGCCTCGGGCGCAGCGGCGTCCCCGTCAGCCCGCTCGGCTTCGGCGCCGCCGTCATCGGCAACCTGTTCACCGAGGTCGGCGAGGAGCAGGCGCACGAGACCGTGGCCACCGCCTGGCAGCAGGGCATTCGCTACTTCGACACCGCGCCGCACTACGGCCTCGGCCTGTCCGAACGCCGCCTCGGCGCCGCCCTGCGCGAACACCCCCGCTCGGAGTACACCGTCTCGACCAAGGTGGGCCGCCGCCTGGAGCCCACCGCCCGGGGCGGCGACGACCTGGCCGACGGTTTCGCCGTCCCCGCCACGCACGAGCGGGTGTGGGACTTCAGCGCCGACGGCGTCCGCCGCACCCTGGAGGCGAGCCTGGAGCGCCTCGGCCTCGACCGCGTCGACGTCGTCTACCTCCACGACCCCGACGACCACGCCGAAGAGGCCTTCCGCGAGGGCTACCCGGCGCTGGAGAAGCTGCGCGCGGAGGGCGTCGTCGGGGCGATCGGCGCCGGCATGAACCAGGCCGAGATGCTGACGCGCTTCGTCCGGGACACGGACGTCGACGTGGTGCTGTGCGCGGGCCGGTACACGCTCCTCGACCAGCGGGCCCGGACCGAGCTGCTGCCCGCCGCCGTCGAGCGGGGCGTGTCGGTGGTCATCGGGGGCGCGTTCAACTCCGGTCTGCTGGCGGACCCCCGGCCCGGCGCGACGTTCAACTACGCCCAGGCGTCGGCCGAGTTGCTGGACCGGGCGCTGCGCATGAAGGAGATCGCCGACCGGCACGGCACCACTCTGCGGGCCGCCGCCCTGGCCTTCTGCTTCGCCCATCCGGCCGTCGCGAGCGTCCTGGTCGGCACGCGCTCGCCGGACGAAGTGCGCGACTGCGCCGAACAGTTCGCGAACCCCGTCCCCGCCGCCTTCTGGCAGGAGCTGCGGGCTGCCGGTCTGCTCCCCGAGGAGGAGCCGTCATGAGGGTCGCCCTGCACACGAAGGTCCGCGCGGACCGCGTCGCCGAGTACGAGGCCGCCCACCGCGAGGTCCCGAAGGAGCTGACGGACGCCATCCGCGCCGCCGGGGCCGCCTCCTGGACGATCTGGCGCAGCGGCACGGACCTGTTCCACGTCCTGGAGTGCGAGGACTACGCGCGCCTCCTCGCCGAGCTGGAGAAACTGCCGGTCAACGTGGTCTGGCAGACCCGGATGGCCGAGCTGCTCGACGTGGTGCACGACTACTCCGACGACGGCGCGGGCGCGGGCCTGCCCGTCGTCTGGGAGCTGCCGTGACCGTCGACGCGCACCAGCACTTCTGGGACCTGTCGGTCCGCGACCAGGACTGGATCGCCGAAGGGAGCCCCCTCCGACGGGACTTCACCGTCGACGACCTCGCACCCGAGGCCCGCGCGGCCGGCGTCGACCGCACGGTCCTCGTCCAGACCGTCACCGTGGCCGAGGAGACCCCCGAGTTCCTCGCCCTGGCGGCCGAGCACGAACTGATCGCGGGCGTCGTCGGCTGGACCGACCTCACCCGCCCGGACGTCGCCGACGAACTGGCCCGGCTGCGGGAGCTCCCCGGCGGCCGGTACCTCAAGGGCGTCCGGCACCAGGTCCAGGGCGAGCCGGACCCGGAGTGGCTGCTGCGGGCGGACGTACGGCGTGGTCTCGCCGCGGTCGCCGACGCCGGACTCGTCTACGACCTGGTCGTGCTGCCCGGCCAGCTCCCGGCCTGCGCCCGGGCGGCCGCCGACCTGCCCGAACTCACCTTCGTCCTCGACCACTTGGGCAAGCCGCCCATCGCCGCCGGCGCACTGGAGCCGTGGGCCTCGGCCGTTCGGACCCTCGCCGCCCTGCCCAACACGGTGTGCAAGCTCTCCGGCATGCTCACCGAGGCCGACCCCGAGTCCTGGACCGTCGACGACCTCCGCCCGTACGCGGACACGGTGCTCGCGGCCTTCGGCCCGGACCGGCTGATGTTCGGCTCGGACTGGCCGGTCTGCACGCCCCTGGCCCCGTACGGCGAAGTCCTCGACATCGCACGCCGGTTGACCGATCCGGGCGACCACACCCGGATCTTGGAGACCACCGCCGTCCGCGTCTACGGCCTCTGAGCCGCCTCCGCCAGCCGGGTCGGCGGCAGGTACTCCCGCACATACGTCCGCTGCCAGCACGCGCCCGTCTCCCGCAGCTCCCGCCACGTCGTGTACCGGTAGCGGAAGAGGCGGGCGCGGATGTGGCGCGGGGGCTCGTCGGGCGGGAACGGGGAGCCGCGCAGCAGCTTCAGCGTGTCGCGGTCGTTCTCCAGCAGCCGCTCCACCAGGGCGCCGAACCACGGTCCGGCGTACGCGGGGGAGAGCGCCGCGAACCACATCAGCCAGTCGAGCCGCAGATGGTACGGGGCGAACTGGCGCGGCCAGCGCCGGGGATCGCCCGGCTTGCCCTTGAACTCGTACTCCCGCCAGTCGGAAGTCTCGCGCGGCACGTCGTCGAGCGTGCCCTCGACCACCACCTCGTAGCGGATCCGGCTGACGCTGCCGAACGCGCCGTAGGCGTTGACCAGATGCAGCGGATCGAAGGAGCGGTTCATCACCTGGCGGCGGGAGAGCATGTTGACCACCGGGTGGTAGCTGAGGAACAGCAGCAGCGCGCCGACGGCGAGGACGACCGCCTCGTACCAGACCGGAGCGGCCGGGAAGGACCGCTGTCCGGAGGGGAGTTCGAGCGCGGGCACGGCCAGGACGATCGCGATCCAGTTCAGCCAGGCGAAGTTGCCCGACGCCACCAGCCACAGCTGGGTCAGGATCATCAGCGAAGCGGCCGCGGTCGCGACCGGCTGCGGGGCGAACAGCAGGAACGGCACGAAGAGTTGGGTGACGTGGTTGGCGGCCGCCTCGACGCGGTGCAGGGGCTTCGGCAGCCGGTGGAAGAACCAGCTCAGCGGTCCGGGCATCGGCTGCGTCTCGTGGTGGTGGTAGAGGCAGGTGAGCTTCCGCCAGCAGGCGTCGCCCCGCATCTTGATCAGGCCCGCGCCGAACTCGACCCGGAACAGGATCCAGCGCAGCAGGAACAGCACGAGGATCGGCGGGGCCACCTCGTCGTTGCCGAGGAACACGGCGAGGAAGCCCGTCTCCAGCAGCAGCGACTCCCAGCCGAACGAGTACCAGGTCTGCCCGACGTTGACGATCGACAGATACAGGGCCCACGGCACCAGCCACAGCGCCATCGCCGCCCCGAGGGGGAGCAGGCCGTCCAGCCCGGCCAGCAGCGCCGCGGACACCGCGCAGCCCGTCCAGGCGCAGGCCGCGAACAGGCGGTCGGAGTAGCGCAGGTGGAACAGGCTCGGCGACTGTCGGAAGGGCACCTGCGCGACGAACCGGGGCACCGGCAGCATCCCCCGCGCGCCGAGCAGCGCCCGGAACTGCAGGGCCGCCGTCAGGAACGCGACCAGGTACAGACCGGCCAGGGCCCGCTGGAAGACCAGCCGGCTCAGCCAGTACTCGGGTGCGGTGAACCACTCCACGGACCTGATTCTCCTCTTCTGCCGCCTGCCGGATCACTGTGTGTGTTCACGTACTCCGCTTGCGTGACTCGGGAGGGTGAAGCAGACAATAGTGGGCGAATCACCTCAGCTGGACCGATCGAGACGATGCGGAGAACGCGGTGCGACTACCCACTGGCACTCTCCTCACCGCCTGCGCGCTCTCGGCGGCGTTCCTCGTCGCCGGTCGCGGCGGTGCGGGAGCGGACCGTACGATGCCGGGCTCGGAGGTCGTCCTCCCGGCGGCCGAGGGCCGGGCGCTGTTCGCGGACCCGGACCCAGGCCTTGACGCCGACGCGGGCGTCGACCCCGCCCCCGACCCCGACGTCGCCCCCGACGTCGCCCCCGACCTCGACCGCGGTCTCGCCCCCGACGTCCCCGACGTGTTCGACCCCAACGCCATCGGGCCGGAGACCGTCCCGGAGATCCCCGATCTGCTCGACGGCGGAGGGCTGATCCCCGACGGGCCGGACGAGTCCGGCGTGTCCGGGGCGACCGACGCGTCCGGCATCGTCTTCGGCAGCCCCGCCGACGCCCTCAGCGGCTGACCGTGGGCGCAGCCCGGTCGGGCGGGGCCCGCTCCCCGGTCGAAGAATCGGGCAAATCCTGGCAAGGTGGGCGCATGGCTGATCGGGGAGCGAGGGCCCCGTCACTCCCGGACGACTGGCCCGCCTACCCGGATCCGATTCTGGCGCTCAACCGCATGGGCAGCTTCGACTGGGACCTGGACTCGGGTCTGTTCCACATGGACGCCCGGGCCCACGAGATCTTCGACCTGCGCCCCGACGAATACGACGGGAACCCGGCCAGCCTCGCGATCCGGGTCCCGCCGAACGAGGGCATCCGGCTGGACGAACTGGTCGCCACGGCCATCAAGGACGGCAGCGAGAACTACGGCGCCTACTTCCGCATGCGGCTGCGGGACGGCCGGCTGCGCTGGACCCACACCCAGGGCTACATCCGGCGCGACGGCACCGGCCGGCCGCGCCGCATCGTCGGCATCGTGCGCGACGCGACCGACGAGCTCAGCGACCTCGCCGCCCGCCGCGACGAGGCCGCCCTGGACGACGCGCGCCGCGAGCAGACCAACGTCGTCCAGCTCACCACCGCCGCCCTCGCGCACGCCCGCACCGTGCAGGACGTCATCGACGTCCTCAAGGACACCCACGGGCTCACCCATCTCGGCGCGACCAGCCTGGTCATGGGACTGGTCGAGGCCGGCCGCATCCGGCTCATCGCGGAGGGGCCGGAGGGCAGCTTCGTGCCCGGCACGCTGGTCACCCGGATAGACGAGCCGTACCCGATGAGCGAGGTCGTCCGCACCCTCACCCCCCGCTTCATCGAGTCGTCGGAGGAGTTCGCGGCCGGCTACCCCGTGCTGTGGCCGCACATCACCGACCTGAAGATCACCTCCGCGGCCTATCTGCCGCTCATCGTCCAGGCCCGCCCGATCGGCGCGATGGGCCTGCTCTACAGCAACCGCGAGGGGTTCACCCAGGAGGAGCGCAACATCCTCGTCGCCCTGGGCAGCAGCATCGCGCAGAGCCTGCAACGGGCCATGTTCTACGAGCAGGAGAAGGACATCGCCCAGGGCCTCCAGCAGGCCATGCTGCCGCGCACCATCCCCAGCGTGCCGGGCGCCGACGTCGCCGTCCGCTACCGCGCCGCCACCATCGGCGGCTCGCTGGGCCGCGACATCGGCGGCGACTGGTACGACCTGATCCCGCTGCCCGGCGGCCGGGTCGGGGCCGTCATCGGCGACGTGCAGGGCCACGACACGCACGCGGCGGCCGTCATGGGCCAGCTGCGGATCGTGCTGAGGGCCTACGCGGCCGAGGGGCACACCCCCGCCACCGTGATGGCCCGGGCCTCGGTCTTCCTGCACGAGCTCGACACCGACCGCTTCGCGACCTGCCTGTACGCGGAGGTCGACCTGACCACCGGGGTCGTCCAGGCGGTCCGCGCCGGGCACATCGACCCCCTGCTGCGCAGCCCCGACGGGACCTGCCGACGGGTTCCGGTGCCCGGCGGGCTGCCGCTCGGCCTGTCCGCCGAGTTCGGGCAGCTCGACTACCCGGTGGGCACCCTCGAGCTCGACCCCGGCCACACCCTGCTGCTGTGCACCGACGGACTGGTCGAACAGCCCGGCGCCGACCTCGCCGACGGCATGCGGGCCCTGGCCGCCTTCATCGCCGCCGCCCCCGACGACGTACGCAAGCTCGCCGACCAGCTCATCGAGGTCGCGGAGCGGCAGGGCGGGGACGACGACGTGGCGCTGCTCCTGCTGCGCCGACGCGGCCCGGACACCCCGCAGGCCGGGAGCCGGCTCCAGCAGCATGTGGCGTCCGGCGATCCGGAGGCCCTCAGCGAGGCCCGGCACATGATCCGGGCCGCCGTCCGCGCCTGGGGCGTCCGGGACCGCTCCGACGAGATCGAGCTGGTCGCCGACGAGCTGATCACCAACGCGCTGATGCACACCGAGGGCGCGGCGATCGTCACGCTGCGGGCGCTCACCGGCGGGGAGCGCCGGCTGCGGGTCGAGGTCGAGGACTCCTCCAGCGCGCTGCCGCGCCGCCGTGAGGCGGGCGAGTCGGGGGTCTTGGGGCGGGGACTGCTGCTGGTGGACCTGCTCGCCGACGCCTGGGGCGTGGAGGCCCGGGGCGGCGGCAAGTGCGTGTGGTGCGAGTTCGTCGCCCCGGACCGGGGCTGACCACTCGGGCCCCGGATGGCACTGTAGGACGTATGCCGGAACTCCCCGAGGTCGAAGCGCTGAAGGACTTCCTGACCGAGCATCTCGTGGGCCACGAGATCGTCCGGGTGCTGCCCGTCGCCGTCAGCGTCCTGAAGACGTACGACCCGCCCCTCACCGCCGTCGAGGGCCAGGAGGTCACCGCTGTGCACCGGCACGGCAAGTTCCTCGACCTGGCGACCGGCGGCGGCCTCCACCTCGTCACCCATCTCGCCCGCGCGGGCTGGCTGCACTGGAAGGACCGGCTGCCCGACGGGCCGCCCCGCCCCGGCAAAGGGCCCTTGGCGCTGCGGGTCGCCCTGGAGACGGGGGAGGGCTTCGACCTGACGGAGGCCGGCACCCAGCACCGGCTCGCGGTGTACGTGGTGCCGGACCCGCAACAGGTTCCCGGCGTCGCCCGGCTCGGCCCCGACCCGCTCGCCGCCGACTTCGACGAGGCCCGCTTCGCCGGACTCCTCGCGGGCGAACGACGTCAGCTGAAGGGCGCCCTGCGCGACCAGAGCCTGATCGCGGGCGTCGGCAACGCCTACAGCGACGAGATCCTGCACGCGGCCAAGACGTCCCCCTTCAAACTCGCGGCCTCTCTGACGCCCCAGGAGACCCACACCCTGTACGAGGCCCTGCGCAGCACGCTCACCGAGGCGGTCGAACGCTCGCGGGGCCTCGCGGCCGGACGGCTCAAGGCCGAGAAGAAGAGCGGCCTGCGGGTCCACGGCCGCACCGGCGAGTCCTGCCCGGTCTGCGGCGACACCATCAGGGAGGTCTCCTTCAGCGACTCCTCCCTCCAGTACTGCCCCACCTGCCAGACGGGCGGCAAGCCGCTGGCGGACCGCAGGATGTCCCGACTGCTCAAGTAGCCGACCCGAGGAGCCGACTCAAGCGGCCGACGTCGAAGTGACCTGGACTCACTCCGGGCCGGTCTCACTGGGCGTCGAGCGTCACCAGGTGCTCTCCGGAGGCCGTGCGCAGCTCGTAGCGGGCGATCTCGTCGGGGTGCCAGGCCGCGGCGCCCTGCATGGTGTTGGGGCGGGCGTCGTGCTCGGGGACGGTCCAGCTGGTGACCGTCTGCTCGGAGCCGTCGAGGCCGATGGCGATCAGGCGGCAGGACCGGGGGCCGGCGCCGTCCTTGACCTCGAGCTGCACATGGCTGCCCCAGGTCTCGTCCTCGGTGGTGATCTGTGCCCACACCCCGGACTTCTCGTCCGTCGCGGTGACCCGCACGGCGTCCTGGGCGTCGCCGCTGCCGCCGCCCGCCATCATCACGAGCGCGGGCGCGGCCAGGGCGACGACCACGGAGGCCGCGAGGGCGAACACCAGCCGCCGGCGCATCGCCCGGTGCCGGGTCGCCACCTCGGCGAGCAGCCGGTCGAGCAGCTGCGGGCCGGGGCCGGCGAAGGGGTGCACGGCGCGCGGGGTCGCGCGCCGGTAGAGCATCATCTGCCGTGCGGTGGGCCCGAACTCGGTGACCTGCGCCGCACACTGAGGACACTCCATGAGGTGGTCCTCAAAGCGGAAAGCCTCCGCTTCGTCCAGCACGCCGAGCGCGTACGCGCCGACGTCGCGATGCCTTTCCAGGGACCTCATGCCGAAACCTCGTGCCGTTGAGTGCCAGTGGGGTTACTCCTTGCTCCCACCGGTACGCACCCGACAGACGAATCACTCAAGCCACGTACCGAATCGTGACCCAGATGTTCGGAGCGGTCCGGTCCGCGGATTGGTGTGAATCTAAAAAAGATGAATCGCCAAGTGGCCGAGGGGCAGTCCGAGCTGCCACGCGGGTGTCCAGACCTTGGGTCCGTCGTCCTCGCCGACCGGCGTGCCGCCGGGAACCGCGTTGAGGTCGGGGGCCAGCAGCTCCGTCTCCTCGAGCCAGCGCCAGGCCGCGGCCGCCAGTTCGAGATCGGGCGCAGGCCCCTCCAACTCGGCGGCTTCGGCTGTCAGTTGGGACATACGTTCATCGACCCAGTTCTGCCACGGCTGGTCGTACGCCGTGAGCGAAAGCCAGGTCTCCAGTTGGGTCACGACCCGGATGCCGGGGAGTTCGCCGTCGGTGTCGGACAGGAAGATGGTGAGCGCGAGGGCGTCGCGCCCGGCACGGAACTCGAAGGACGTCGGCGGCATCAGATCGCCGGTCCGCAGCAGTTCGTCGGCGATGTACTCGGCATACAACCAGGCCATGGGGACGGTCAGTTCACCGCCGCCGGTGCCGTCCGTGCTCTGGTGACCTCTGTGCAGCATCCCTTCCTGCCTTCCTCCGGTGCTTGCGCGTCGCCCGTTGCCGGGACCCCAGTCCGGAACACGGATAAGGACACCCGATTACTCAAAGGGGGTCCTAGGCAAGGCGCTTTACGGAGGCTTGACCCAGTCGTGGGTTTCAGCGCAGGTCGGCTGCGTATCCCGGAAGCACCCTGCGCAGGGCGCGCAGCGCGTAGTACGCGCGCGACTTCACGGTACCGGCAGGAATTCCGAGCGTTTCGGCGGCCTCCGCCACACTCGCCCCGTGGAAATACACCAGCACCAGGACTTCACGGTGTTCCGGAGTGAGTGTCTTCACAGCCTCGCGCACATCGAGGGCCGCCGCGGCCCGCTCGGCGTGGTCGGCGCAGACCGGCGCGTTCTCCAGCACCGCGTCCCCGACCTCCGCGGGCCGCGCCTGCCGGGCCCGCCGGGCGTCGATCGCGAGCCGCCGGCCGACGGTGAGCAGCCAGGGCCGGACGGATTCGAAGGCGTCGGTGCGCAGTGCCTCGGGATGCTGCCAGGCGCGCACCAGGGTCTCCTGGACGAGGTCCTCGGCGCGCTGGCGGTCGCCGTCGCACAGTCTCAGCAGCAGCGCGAAGAGCGGCCGGCCGTGCTCGCGCTGGAGTGCGGCGAGCTCGTGGTCGGCGGTCGTCGTCCTGGCTTTGAGGGCGGTTCCGGCGGTCATGCGCGTATGGCACCGCAGTGGGCCGGTTCGGGACAGGGTGCGCACAACGCTCTGCGGCGGACGGTCGATCGCGTCGACGAACGGTTCGACGAACGGTCCGGGCTACGCCGATCGCGGGCATCGGCCCTGGACGAAGGGAGTGCCGGACCGGTCGGGCACCCGTGATGGATTAGTAGTGATACGTGCGTAAATATGACAAGCCATCCGAGAGGGGGTGACCCGGTGATCGCACGCAGACACCAGGTGGCCCTGGTCCTGACGGCCGTCCTCGCGTCGGCCGCCGCCTGCCAGGCCCGGGACCACCGGCCGGCCGACCGGCCCGGCCGCCCGGCGCCGTCCGCCGCCCGCGGCTTCACCCTCGTGGCCTCCGGGGACATCCTCCCGGACACCGCCGTCATCGACCGCGCCCGCTTCGACGCGGGAGGCACGGTAAGCGCCGGCGGCTCCGGTCACGACTTCCGTCCCATGCTCGAGGGGGTCAGGGCCGTCGTCTCCCGCGCCGATCTGGCCCTGTGCCACCTGGACACCCCGTACGGCGCGAACGGCGACTACACCGGCCGGCCCCTCTTCAAGTCCCCGCCCGAGATCGCCGGGGCCCTCGCCGCCACGGGCTACGACGGCTGCTCCACCGCCTCCGACCACAGCCTCGACGACGGAGCCGCCGGCGTACAGCGCACCCTCGACGCGCTCGACGGCGCGGGCGTACGGCACGCGGGCACCGCGCGCACCGAGGCCGAGGGCAACTCGGTCACGCTCCTGCGCGCCGGGCGGGCGACCGTCGCCCACCTCGCCTACACCAGTGACACGGGCGGGCAGCCGCTTCCGCCGGGGCAGCCCTGGACCGTCGGCCTGATCGACGAGAACCGGATCGTCGCCGACGCCAAGGCCGCCCGGAAGGCCGGCGCCGACGTGGTCGTCGTCTCCGTGCACTGGGGCACCGCCTGGCAGGACGCCCCGGACGACCGCCAGCTCGCCCTCGCCCGCACGCTCACCGCCTCCCGCACGGACGGCCGCCCCGACATCGACCTGATCCTCGGCGCCCGCGCGCACGTCCCGCAGGCCTACGAGAAGGTCAACGGCACCTGGGTCGTCTACGGGCTGGGCGACCAGATCGCGGGCGAGATGGTCAACCGGCAGGGCGTCCCGGACCCCCGCGGCAGCCAGTCCACCGTGGCCCGCTTCACCTTCGACCCGCCCGCCCGGGCCGGCGGCCGCTGGGCAGTGCGCAAGGCCGAGTTCGTGCCCCAGATGTTCGACATCGACGCGGGCCGGGTCGTCGACCTCGACCAGGCTCTCGCCCAGGGCGCGGGCGTCGCGGGCGTACGCGACCGCATCCGCGACGTCGTCCTGAGCCGGGGCGCGGCAAAGGAAGGGCTGGTGATGGGGTAGCGACAGCCGACCCTTCGGGTGAGGAGGTGCTATGGCACCACCGTCACCGGCCATCGTCCCGCCTTCACCAGCCGTACCGCGACGGATCCCACGATCCGGTGGCCGGCCTGTTCGGAGGCGCCCACCACCACCGCGTCCGCCTTGAGTTCGTCCGCCGCCTTCACCAGGCCGGTGTAGGGGTCGCCGCGGGAGGTGCGGAACTCCCAGCGCACGTCGAATGTCCCGCGCATGTGCTCGGTGGCCTGGCGGATCTGCGCGACCAGCTCCTCGGCGATCTTGTCGGTCGTCTCCCCGACCGGAACCCCGAACGCGGCGCCCGTCGCCGTCACCGGCTGCACGTACACCAGGGCGAGCAGCGCACGCTGGCGGCGGGCCAGACCGGCGGCGTAGGCCGCGGCCCGCAGCGAGGTGTCGGAGCCGTCCACGCCGGCCAGGATGACCTTGGGTCCGTCCGTGCCCCGCTCGAACTGGTGCTCGGGCTGCTGCGAGTGCTGTTCCGTCACGGCGCAGAGGCTATCGGAACCCGCAGGTCCGGCCGTTCGGAGGGCCGCTCGACGGGCGGCCGGGCGCGGGTGTTCCTGCAGTCGGAACATGAGTGCCACCGTGGACACCGCCACGGCGAAGAGCGCCCCTGGCCCGCCCCGGCGGCTCGCGGGCCGCTCGCTCGAACGGGTGCCCGAAGTCTTCGCCGCCTTCTTCGGCGCCCTCGCCCTCCTCGACGCCGCCGCTGCCCTGTTCCGCTCCCAGCGCATGGAAGCGGCCCTGCACGGCGACGAGGAACCCCGCATCCGCGCCCTGCTGAAGGCCTACGGCGAGGCGGACTCCCTCGGCTGCTTCGCCACCCGGCGCGACAAGGCCGTCGTCTTCTCACCCAGCGGCAAGGCCGCCGTCACCTACCGCGTCGAAGCCGGCGTCTGTCTGACCGGCGGCGACCCGGTCGGCGACCGCGAGGCATGGCCGCACGCCATCGCCGTCGCGCTGCCCGACAAGCGCCGCGGCCTCACCGACCCCGAGACCAAGGTCCGCATGCGCCACCTCGACCTCATCGCGAGCCCCGCCGCCCGCGACGTCGTCCGCGCCCGCTCCACCGCCGTACAGGCCCTGCGCCAGGGCCTGTTGGAGCGCGGCTGCCTGGAGGTGGAGACGCCGATGCTCCAGCAGATCCACGGCGGCGCCAACGCCCGCCCCTTCATCACCCACATCAACGCCTACGACCTCGACCTCTACCTCTACCTGCGCATCGCCCTCGAGCTGTACCTCAAGCAGCTGTGCGTCGGCGGCCTGGAGAAGGTCTTCGAGATGGGCCGCACCTTCCGCAACGAGGGCGTCTCCTGCAAGCACAACCCCGAGTTCACCATGCTCCAGGCCTACCAGGCGTACGCCGACTACGACGTGATGCTCGACCTGGCCCGCGAGCTGATCCAGGGCGCGGCGACGGCCGCCTTCGGCTCGCCGGTCGCCCGCAAGGACGGGCGGGAGTACGACATCTCGGGGGAGTGGCCGGTCCGTACGGTCTACGGCGCGATCTCCGAGGCGCTCGGCGAGGAGATCGACGCCGACACCGACCTGACGGTCCTGCGACGGCACTGCGACCGCGCCTCGGTCCCCTGCGCACCGGACGACGGCCGCGGCGACGTCGTCCTGGAGATGTACGAACGACTCGTCGAGGAGAAGACCCGACTCCCCACCTTCTACAAGGACTTCCCCACCGACGTCTCCCCGCTCACCCGGCAGCACCGCATCGACCCGCGCCTCGCCGAACGCTGGGACCTCGTCGCCTTCGGCACCGAACTCGGCACCGCTTACTCCGAGTTGACCGACCCCGTCGAGCAACGCCACCGTCTCACCGAGCAGTCCCTGCCGGCGGCGGGCGGCGACCCCGAGGCGATGGAACTCGACGAGGACTTCCTCGACGCCCTCGAATACGCGATGCCCCCGACCGGCGGCCTCGGCATCGGCGTCGATCGCCTGGTCATGTTCCTCACCGGCCGCACCATCCGCGAGACCCTGCCCTTCCCGCTGGTACGCCACCGCTGACCGGGCGGGCGCTGCGCCAGGCGGGTGGAATCGTGCCGCCGGAGCGGTGTCGGTGGGGTGGGCCGGGGATCGGCCGGGCGACTGATAAGGCATGAAGAACGATCAGTTGTTCACGCGGCGCCGGGCGTTGCTCGCCGGGACCGCCGTCGTCGGAAGCGTCGGCACGGCCGCGGTGTTCGTCCGGGGCGAGCACGGCAGGCCGGTCCGGGCCGCCGCCCCTGCCGCCGGCGCCCCGCCGCGTGGCGTCCCGCTGAAGCCCTCCGCCTACCGCCTCCAGCCGCTGATCGGCTACGGCCCCCCGCGCACCGCGCCCGCCCGCACCCCGGTGCGCCGCGAACCGCTGCTGAGGATGACAGGCCGCGGCCGCACCATGGTGCTGACCTTCGACGACGGACCGGACCCCCGCTACACCCCGGGCATCCTCGACACGCTGGCGGAGTACGAGGTGCCCGCGATGTTCTTCGTGTGCGGGGAGATGGCGGCCGACAACCAGGATCTGCTGGGCCGCATGGCCGACGACGGCCACATCGTGGGCAACCACACCTGGTCCCACCCGCTGCTCACGAGACTGACCCGCCGACAGATCCACTCCGAGATGTCCCGCACCAGCGACGTCATCGGGGACGGCTACGGCGAACGGCCCCGCTGGTTCCGCGCCCCCTACGGCGCCTGGAACCGCGCCGCCTTCCAAATCGGCGCCGAACTGGGCATGGAGCCCCTCGCCTGGACGGTCGACTCCCTCGACTGGACCTCCCCCGGCGCCGGCGCCATCGTCGAACGGGTCGAGCAGGGCGCCGCCCCCGGTGTCGTGGTGCTCTCGCACGACGCCGGGGGCGACCGCTCACAGAGCGTGCGGGCGCTGCGCAGATATCTGCCGCAGCTTCTGGACTCCGGCTACCACCTCACCGTCCCGCACCGGCCGTACGTCTGACTCAAGGCCCCTGTCGCCGCCGCCCGCCCGGTCGGACACCCGCTCAGCGGACCTCGACCAGGCGGGCGAACGCGACGACGTTCCCGTCGTATCCGTTCGCCTTGGAGAAACCGCCGCCGCAGGTGATGACCCGCAATTCGGGGGCCCCCTTGGAGGCGTATACCCGGTCGCCGGGGAAATTGTTCTTCTCGAAGACCTCGATGCCGTAGATCTCGAAGACCGCAGTCTTTCCGTCCTTGCGCGCCACCTCGACGCGACTTCCCTTCTTCAGCGCGCCGAGACCGTAGAACACCGCCGGACCGAGTTGGTTGTCCACATGGCCGACGACGACCGCGGTCCCCTTTTCGCCCGGCGACACGCCACCGGTGAACCAGCCCGCCAGATTCGGGTCCTCCGGCGGCGGCGCGCCGACCCAGCCGTCCGCGTCCAGACCGACCGCCATGACCGGCGCGTTCACCTGGATGGCCGGGATCCGCACCCGGTCCGGCTCGGCGTACGGCAGCGGAGTCGGGGTCCGACCGAAGGCCCCGCCCAGGGTACGGCCGTCCGCGGCCGCCGCCGAGGCCGGCTGCGGCGGGCCGATGTCGAACTCCCCCGACCCGTTCCGGATGAGCGCGAGACCGGTCAGCAGAACAAGCGCTATCACGCCCCAAGGGGCGCGCCTGCGCCGCCGCTCCTCTTCTTCCGCCACCTCGGACAGCTCGTACGCAGACATTCGCCATCCCCTTTCGACGCGGCCGTCGCCACGTCCTTTCGCGCATACGAGAACGCTAAGTCCCCCGGCGGTAACCGGCGACGGGGCGACAGCGAACGGGTGGCCCGGCGTCCTTCGGTGCGCCATCCGAGTTGCCGACGGCAGGAATTTTCTGACGGTCCGTGACCTGCGGCGATATCCCTTTGCGTGCATTTTGCTCGGCGTGTCCGCTCACCAGGACGGACCATTCCCGAAATGCGGGCGCGTGCACGGCATCTGAGGGTCTTTTTGGGAGGCGCTTTCTCGCCGACATGCCGGGGACGGGCCCCGGGGCGCCTTCCGCGGAGGATCACATGCGTACCACTCGTGTTCTGGCGGCGTCAGCGGTCTCCGCTGTCGCGGTCGCCACCCTGGGAGTCGCCGCCCCCGTCGCCGTCGCACGTGACGGCATGGGCGCCAATCCGAGCAACATCGTCGTCCTGCCCGCCGTCATCGCCCGCGGCGGCCAGATCACGGTCACCGTCGACGGCTGCCCCACCGGCGGAACCATGACCTCGAACGCGTTCCGGCAGGCCAACCTGACCCCGATCCAGGGAGCCAACCAGACCTCCAAGGGCACCGCGACCATCGACGACAACGCCCGGCCCGGCACCTACGACATCACCGTCAACTGCTCCGGCCGGACCCTGACCCGCCCGGCCGCGTTCACCGTCATCGGCGGTGTCCGCGGCGGTCTCGGCGGCAGCACCACCGCCGGCGCCACCCCCACCGACATGGCCATCGGCGGCGGACTCGTCGCCGCGGCCCTGCTCGGCGGCGGCCTGTTCTGGATGCGGCGTCGCGCCGAGCGCCGCATCTGACCCGCGAACAGGCCTTCGCCTCGGTCCCTGCTGGGATCCGGGGCGAAGGCCTGCGCGCGACCGGGTCCGCGCCCACCCGAGCCGTCAGCCGCCGTCCTCTCCGGTGCGCCGCCGCGCCAAGTAGTACGCGGCGCCCACCGAACCCGCGACGATCGCCGCGCCCAGCCCGATCTCCCGGAGGTCGAACCCGGCGACGCTGCCGCCCCCGCCGGCGTGCACGCCCTG
Organism: Streptomyces sp. NPDC050263; assembly: GCF_040655955.1. Taxonomy (NCBI): domain Bacteria; kingdom Bacillati; phylum Actinomycetota; class Actinomycetes; order Kitasatosporales; family Streptomycetaceae; genus Streptomyces; species Streptomyces sp. NPDC050263. Next base: position 34,018 of record NZ_JBFAKW010000070.1, read on the forward strand.
CGGGACCGGATAGAGCGGCGAGGGGTCGACCGGACGGCCGCCGACGATCGTCAACTCCTTGACGGCGCTGAGGCCGCCGCAGCTGAACGTCACCCGGTACGACGCGCCCGCCCTGGCGTTCCGGTCGACCACGACCAGTGCCGACGAGGAGCCCCGCGGGATGACGACCGTGTCGAACACGCCCGAAGTCACCGTCACGGAGCCTTTGCAGCCACTGGTGTCGCGGTCCACCTGGACGGTGACCTGCCCGCCCGCCGAGACGGCCGAGGGCAGCACGCCGTAGCCGTTCGACATGACGTAGTGGTCGTCGTCGCCGCTGGCGACGGCGGCGGGTGCGCAGAAGGTCAGGGCGGTGACGCCCAGCAGTGCGGCCGAAGCGACGCGTATCGCGCGCATGGTGGATCCTCCGGTCCCCGAGGAGCAGCCGCGGACCTGTTCCGCTTGCGCCATAAATGCACCTCGATGACCGAAACGCTAGGAACATGTGTGCGCTCGCGCGATCGCAGTCGTACGAATGGGGCACGCGGGTGGGCCGCACAGGGGACGCCGTCGGCGTGGCGGCCGCCCCCGAACGCCCGAGCCGTTCAGGACCTCAGCCCTTGATGCCGGGGAAGAGGTGGAGGAACGGTTCCGCCGACGCGGTGATGCCTCGGCTGTAGGGCGCGTCGAAGTCCCAGATGAGGAAGAGCAGGAAGGCGATGAGCGCGGAGAACAGCCCGGCCAGGACCAGTTCGCGCGGCGTGCGCCGGATCTGCAGCGCGAACACCATGCCGATGGTGATGGCCGCCCCGGCCAGCAGCCCGAACCACACCACACCGGGCATGGTCGCCCCGGTCGAGGCGGCGCGGGAGTTGCGCGCCTGGTCGGCCGCGGCCATCTGGTCGAGCAGCGGTTGGTAGGCCTGCGCCTCGAAGTCGGTCTTCGGCTCGTAGTCGGTGACGTCCACCCGGAGCTGCTGGAGGAGTTCGTCGCCGCGCTTCGTCACCTCCCCGTCGTCGGCCATCTTCTGCCACTCGGTGGTGACGACGTGTCCGACATAGGCGTTGACATCCCCCCGAATGCGGTCGCGGGTGTCGGCCGGGTAGACCCGCACCCGCTCCGAGATCTCGTGCAGCGCCTGCGCCTCCGCCTGGACGTGGTCCTGGGCGACGCTGCGCGCCTCCCAGACCCCGGCGATGGCCAGCCCCAGGACGATGGCGTACACCACGCCGATCCACATCGTCATGTACTCGATGACGTCCGGGGTCTCGGAGGGGTCCTCGTCCTCGGGCGCCCTGCGGTGCCGAACGAGGGTCACGACGACCACCACCGCACAGGCGGCGAGCATCGCGAGGGTGAGAACAAGCCATTCCGGCAAGAGATGCCTCCAGCATCGGTGTCAGCGCGGTCGCAGCGCGGCGACGGCGATCACCGCGGGCACGGTGATGAGCAGGACGTAGGTGACCGGCGACTGGCCGCCGCGGACGGACCGCTGGTGCGGCGAGGAGTGGTACTCCGGATAGCTCACCGGGGCCGGGGAGGGCCGGGGTGTGGGCGTGGGCGTCGGCTCGGGGGTGGGAGTCGGCGTCCGCGTGGGTGTGGGCTTCGGCCGGGGGAGCGGTGCCGCGGGCCGGGGCGCGGGCGCCCGCGGCGTCGGCCGCGGTTTCGTCGTCGACGGCCTGGGCTTCGGAGGCTCGGGCGTCGGCGCCGGCTTCGGAGGCTCGGGCGTCGGCTTCGGGGGCGTGGTCGGGGTCTGTGTGGGCGTGGGAGCGGGGGTCGGCGTCGGCTTGGGCGTCGGCTTCGGCTTCGGGGGTGTGAAGGTCGGGGTGGGCGTCGGCGTCGGCTTCGGGCACACCGGGGGAGTCGGCCACTGGTGGCCGCCCGCGACCGCCACCGCCTCGGTGCCGTCCGGGCCCGTCGAGGCGTACGCGCACGCGTCGGCCGTGGCCACCCCGGCCGGTGCGGCCGCGAGGATCCAGGCCACGGCTCCCAGGGCCAAGGCCCTGGTGACGAGGGCGGATCGGGTCGGTTCGGATCCATGCACGACGGAGATCATGCGGCCTCTCGCACCGCCCTACGCCCACGCCTTACGAGGATTGCCCCGAACGGGGGAAGTTCCGGTCCGCGGGTTTGCCGGCGATGCGTGCGCGTATCCGGTGCATCGTGCGCATGTGCGACCGGCGCGGGCCTCCGCGCCCCTTCGCGGCCGGTCACGGCGTCCGTCGCGGTCGCCGTTGCGGTGGCCGGGCGCGGCCCGCGTCACAGGTCGCGGAAAGAATTTTGTGCGAGGTTTGAACACAACGACCACCCCCCTGCGTACTCAGGACCGTGCGGCGGCGCAGCAGGGCGCTGCAACACCCTTGTGACGATCGGGGAGTTGTTGACGATGAAGACCACCTGGCGGAGCGCCTCACTCGCGGCGAGCACTGTGGCCGTTCTGGCGCTGACGACGGCGTGCGGTTCCGAAAGCGGCACGTCGTCGAGCCAGAACGTCGGGGCCACGGCCCCGGCCGGTGGCATCGCGGGAGTCGGTGTCGGAACCGGCGTCGGCAGCGGCGTCGGCTCCGGTGCGAGCGCCAGCCCGACCGGCGGTACCGGCGCCCAGGGCGCGGCGGGCGAACTGGCCATCTCCGCGAACACGGACCTCGGCAAGATCCTTACCGACGGCAGCGGCAAGACCCTCTACCGTTTCGACGCGGACACGGCCGAACCGCCGAAGTCCAACTGTGACGGCGACTGCGCGACCACCTGGCCGCCGGTCTCCGCCGATGACATCAGCGCCGGTGACGGCATCGACAAGTCGCTGCTCGGCGAGGTCACCCGCACCGACGGCACCAAGCAGCTGACCGTGGCCGGCTGGCCCGCCTACTACTACGCCAAGGACGCCAAGGCCGGCGACACCACCGGCCAGGGCGTGGGCAACAAGTGGTTCGCGCTGACCCCGGAGGGCAAGAAGGCCGCCAAGTCGGGCTCCGGCTCCGGCTCGGGTTCCGAGTCCGAGACCGAGCTGCCCGGGCTGTCCGTGCGCAACGACCCCAACCTCGGCAAGATCGTTGTCGACAAGAACGGCATGACGGTCTACCGGTTCGTGAAGGACAAGGCGTGGCCCGAGCCGGTGTCGAACTGCAACGGGGCCTGCCTGGAGAAGTGGCCGGCGGTCGCGCCCGTCGACTTCGCCGAGACCAAGGGCATCCAGGAGAAGGGCTACATGAACTTCACCCGGGGTGACGGCGTCAAGCAGCAGACCATCAACTGCTCGCCGATCTACACCTTCTCCGGTGACAAGGCGCCCGGTGACATCAACGGCCAGGGCGTCGGCGGTACGTGGTTCGCCGTCGCGCCCGACGGAAAGCTGGTCGGAGCGCCGGCGCAGTAGAGATCACCTCCCCAGGGCTGATCCCCGCAACTGCTCCATAGCGCACGACCGTTGGTCCGCCCCCTCCGCGCCGCACGGAGGGGGCGGACCGCTGTGCTTGTCCGCCCCCCGTTTCCTGTGCGTAGACTTTCGCCGCCCTGTGGACCGACCGGAACGCTCCGGAACGCCCCGGGCACCCTTCGTAGCCCCACGGGGGGCGTCGATTCGGCACGTGCCGCAGGCAGTGACCGGGAACGGACGGTCAATTTCCGTTTCCACTCGCCCGTTTGGCGGGCGATCAGTAGCCTCAGCTCGAACACCGGATCGCCTACGCCTTGGAGAGATTGATGGAGCGTCCCGCCTGGGCCCCTCGGAGCATCGACATCTCGGTGCCGAGTGTCTCGCGGATCCACGACTACTACCTGGGCGGTTCGCACAACTTCGAGGTCGACCGGGAAGCCGCCCGCAGGGCCATGGAGTTCATGCCGGGACTTCCCAAGATCATGCAGGCGAACCGGGCGTTCATGCGCCGGGCCGTGCGCCACGCGGCAGCCGAGGGCGTCACCCAGTTCCTCGACATCGGCTCGGGCATCCCCACCTTCGGCAACGCCCACGAGGTCGCCCAGGCGGCGAGCCCCGGGGCGCGCGTGGTCTACGTCGACCACGACCCGGTGGCCGTCGCGCACAGCCAGGCGGTGCTGGCGGACGACGCCGACGCCGACGTCGTGGCCGGCGATCTGCGCAAGCCGCACGACATCCTGGGCAGCCCGCAGGTCCAGCGACTGATCGACCTGGAGCGGCCGGTGGCGCTGCTGCTCGTCGCCGTACTGCACTTCGTGGAGGACGCGGACGACCCGTACGGGGCGGTGGCCGAGCTCGGCGCCGCGCTCGCACCGGGCAGTCTGCTCGTGCTCACGCATGCCTCGTACGAGGGAATCCCGCAGCCGCCGGAACGGACCGAGGGCGCGGTGGACGTGTACAAGGACATTCGCAACCCGCTGATCATGCGCTCGCGTGACGAGATCGCGCGGTTCTTCGAGGGGTACGACATGGTGGAACCGGGACTGGTGCCGATGCCGCACTGGCGGCCGGACACGGCGCCGGAGGACGAGGACCCCTGGGCCTTCACCGGGTTCGCCGGCCTGGGCCGTACGGCATGAGCGCGGAGCAGGACGGGCCGCAGGACAGACTGCGGCGGTTCGCGACGATCTGGAGCCGGGCCGTGTTCCCGGTGACCGCGACGTCGCTGACCCGGCCCGAGCTGGAGGAGCAACTCCTGCCGCTGGCACGGCGGTTGCGCGAGGCGCTGCTGGAGCGGGCCTTCGACGCCGACGCGGGCCACACCGTGGGCGCCGCCCTGGTCGACGTGCACTGCACCGACCCCGAGGCGCTGAGCCGGTCGCTCGACTGCGTCGACGCCTACCTGGTGCTCTACTGCGGCGAGGACGGTCCCCAGGAGGACCTGCGCACCCGTGCCTCAAGGCTTCAGCACGCCATGGCGGCCGGGTACGCGCGGGCGCTGCGCGAGCGCACGCTCGCCGAACAGGAGACCATCGCCCGGGCCGCGCTGCAGGCCCAGGGCGTGGTCGCGCAGGCGCTGCACGCGAGCGAGGCCCGCTTCCGCGCGGTCTTCGAGGGAGCGGCGATAGGAATCAGCATCGCCGATCTGGCAGGCAACGTCCTCCAGGTCAACGGGGCGCTGCTGCGCATGTTCGGCGGGTCCGAGCAGAGTCTGCGCGGCCGCAACGTCGAGGATCTGACGCATCCCGAGGACGCGCCGCAGATCTGGAAGCTCTACGACGAACTCGTCCGCGGCGAACGCGAGCACTTCCACACGGAGAAGGCGTTCAGCCGCCCCGACGGAACGGTCCTGTGGACCAACCTCACGGTCTCCCTGCTGCGCGACGCCGACGGCGAACCGCAGTACATGCTGGCCCTGATGGAGGACACCACCGAGCGCCGGCTGCTCAACCTGCGGCTGCGCTACGAGGCCACCCACGACGCGCTCACCGGTCTGCCCAACCGCACCCTGTTCTTCGAACGCCTCGAAAAGGTGCTGGGCGCCGGCGAGAGCAAGCGCTTCGGTCTGTGCTACCTCGACCTGGACGGCTTCAAGACCATCAACGACAGCCTCGGCCACGCGGCCGGCGACCGGCTGCTCGTCGAGGTCGCCGACCGACTGCAGTCCTGCGCGACCGCGCCCGGCGAGATGGTCGCGCGTCTCGGCGGCGACGAGTTCGTGGCGCTGACCACCGGCCGGGACACCCGTCACGAGGTCGACGAACTCGCCGCACGCATCATGAACGCCCTGATCGCGCCGGTGAGCATCGACGGCCGGGAGCTGACCGTGCGCGGCAGCATCGGCATCGTCGAGGGCCCGGCGGGGGAGCGCAGCGCGGCGGAGGTGCTGCGCAGCGCCGACATCACCATGTACCGGGCCAAGTCCGCGGGCGGCAACCGCTTCGAGCTCGCCGACCCGGAGGCCGACGCCCGCGCGATCACCCGGCACGGCCTGACCACGGCGCTCCCGGCGGCCCTCGAACGCGGTGAGTTCTTCATCGAGTACCAGCCGCTGGTCCACCTCGGCGACGGCAGCGTGCGCGGCGCGGAGGCCCTGGTCCGCTGGCTGCACCCGCAGCACGGGGTGCTCGGCCCCGACCGGTTCATCCCGCTCGCCGAGCACACCGGGCTGATCGTGCCGCTGGGCCGCTGGGTCCTGGAGGAGTCGGTCCGCCAGGCCGGCGAGTGGCGGGAGCGGGGCGGGGACACCGACCCCCTCCGCATCAACGTCAACCTCTCCCCGTGCCAGCTCACGCACCCCGGTCTGGTGCAGGACACCGTCGACATCCTGGAGCGCGCGGGCGTCGCACCGGAGGCCCTGTGCCTGGAGGTGACCGAGTCGGCGTTGATCGGCGCCGACGACGACCTGCTCAAACCGCTGCGCCGGCTCGCCGAGATGGGCGTCGACATCGCCCTGGACGACTTCGGGACCGGCTACTCCAACCTCGCCAACCTGCGCCGCCTCCCGGTGAGCGTGCTCAAGCTCGACCGCTCCTTCACCCAGGGCATGCAGCAGTTCCCGGCGGACCCCGTCGACCTCAAGATCGTCGAAGGGATCGTTTCCCTTGCCCACAGCCTGAACCTCGCGGTCACCGTGGAGGGCGTGGAGACCGGTGCCCAGGCCGAGCAGCTGCGCATACTGGGCTGCGACACGGCCCAGGGCTGGTACTACGCCCGCCCGGGCCCGGCGGACAGGCTCCACGAGCTGGCACTGGTGGACGCGACGGCCTGAGCGATCATGGGCGGACGGCCACGCAAACCCCACCGCCGCCAGGGGACGCCGGTACCGCCCGAGGCCGTCCGGCGTCAGCCCGCCCGCCGTTCGCGGACGTCCTCGGCCACCGTCGTGGCCGCCCGGACGAGCGCCGCTGTGGCCGTCGAGCGGGACTGCTGGGGCCAGGCCACGACCAGGACGGCGTGGGGCGCGTCCAGGACCGGCCGGTAGACGACGCCCGGCCGGGGATACCGGTCGGCCACCGACGCCGGCAGCAGGGGGACGACCTCGCCCAGGCCCACGAGGGTGAGGAGCTGGGCGAGGTCGTTCCCCCTGCCGCGCACCTCGTCCATGTACCGGTGCGCCTCGTCGGGGCGCAGCCCCAGGTCGGCGAGGGTCAGCGCGACCCGGGCCGCGAGGGGATGGGCCACGGCGAGGGCGGCGACGCGCGGCTCGGCGGCCAGGTGCTCGGCATCGAGGCCGCCGCGGTCGTACGGCTCGTAGACCAGGGCGACGTCGGCCTCGCCCCGGCGCAGCAGCAGGGTCTGCTCGTGCCATGCGCACAGCCGCACGGAGACCGGCGCCGCCGCGGGGTCGGCCGCGTATCGCGCGAGGATCGCCTCCAGCAGCCCGGCGTCCCCGTCGGCCTTCACCGCCAGCACCAGCTTCGGCTCGTCGGAGGCCGCACGCCGGGTCCGTCGCTCCGCGGCCTCCAACGCCTCCAGCGCGAACCGGGCCTCCTCCAGGAGGACTTGACCTGCGGTGGTCAGCTTCACGCTGTGCGTCGTCCGTTCGAACAGGACCGCTCCCAGCTCCGTCTCCAACTGACGGACGGCCCGGGACAACGGCGGCGGCGAGATGCCCAACCGATCCGCCGCGCGGGCGAAGTTGAGCTCCTCGGCGACCGCGACGAAATAGCGCAGCGGACGGGACTCCATGGGCCTGCCCTTCGCTCGGTATTGCCCTGAGGGTAACAAGCGGGAGCGAAGCGGTCCTTCAGTTCGGCGGGGTCCGGCGGCAGGCTCGACGACATCCCGACCACCGTTCTTCCAGGAGCAGTTCATGATCGTCGTCACCACTCCGACCGGCCAGATCGGTCGTGAGGTCGTCGCCCGTCTCCTCGACGCCCCCGCCGCTGCCGCACCGGTCCGGGTGATCGTCCGCGACCCCGCCCGGCTCGACCCGCAGGTCCGTGACCGGGTGGAGGTCGTCCGGGGCTCGCACGCAGACCCCGCTGTCCTGAAGGAGGCGTGCGAGGGCGCCGACCGCGTGTTCTGGCTGGTCCCGCCGGACCCTGCCGCCGACAGCGTCGAGGGACAGTACCGGGTCTTCAACGAGTCGTTGTGCGAGGTCATCGGCGCCCAGGGCATCACCCGGGTCGTGGCCGTCTCCACCCTCGGCCGCGGCGTCGCGAGGAACGCCGGGCTGATCTCCGTGGGCCTCGCCATGGACGAGGCGATCGCCGCCACCGGCGTCCACTACCGGGCACTGTGCCCGCCGGCCCTCATGGAGAACACCCTGCGCCAGGCCGCCGCGATCCGTGACACGGGCGTCCTCGTCACGCCGCATCTGCCCGGCCGGGTGCTGCGTCTGTGCGCCACGCGCGACATCGGCGCCGCGGCGGCCCGTCTGCTGCTCGACGACTCCTGGACCGGGCGGGCGGACGTCCCCCTGGTCAGCCCCGACGACCTCACCCCCGAGGGCATGGCCGCTGTCCTGGCCGAGGTGCTCGACCGGCCCGTGCGCGCCGAGTTCGTCACCGTCGCGGCACAGCAGGCCGCGATCCTGCGCTCCGGAGCGACCGAGGCCTGGGCGCAGGGGTACGCCGACATGATCGACGCCCAGAACGACCAGGGCTTCTACGGCGCCGTCCAGCTCCCCACCCCCGACCTCGCCCCCACCGGCTTCCGTCAGTGGTGCGAGGAGGTGCTCAGGCCGGCCGTGCCGGCCTGAGCACCTGCGTTCGCACGGTGTGAGCCCGGATCAGCGCTCCAGCAGCATCCGCTGGAGCTCCCGGGCCGCCCGCGGCGGCGCGACGTCGCTGCGGTGGGCGAGGGCGATCGTGCGGTGCAGACCGGGCCGGGCGAGCGGGGTGACCCGCAGCCCCCGGCCCGAGCGGGCGGCGACCATCCGCGGGACGACGGCCACGCCCAGCCCGGCCCGCACGAACCCGAGCACCGCGTCCATCTCCCCGCCCTCCACCGCGAAGTCCGGCTCGAACCCCTCCGCCCGGCAGGCCGCCACCGTGAGTTCCCGCAGGTCGTAGCCGTGCCGGAACATCACCAGGGGTTCGCGCTCCAGATCGGCGATCCGGACGGTCCGGCCCCCGTTCCCGGGCCTGGTGGCCTCCGGGGAGGAGACCACGACCAGGTCCTCGCGCAGCAGCTCCACCGTCGTCAGCGCCGGGGACGGCGTCGGCAGGGGCAGGACGACCAGGGCCAGGTCGAGGGCGCCGCGGGCCAGCTCCCGGACGAGGTCGTGCGAGCCGCCCTCCTCGATCATCAGCCGGATGCCCGGGTAGCGGTCGTGGAAGGCGCGCAGCACGTCCGGCAGCAGACCCGTGCACACGCTGGGCGTCGCCCCGAGCCGCACCCGCCCGCTGCGCAGCTGCACCAGCTCCTGCACCTCGTACCGCGCGGTCTCGGTGTCCGCCAGGATCCGCCGGGCCAGCGGCAGCAGGGCCTCGCCCGCGTCGGTGAGCGTGATGTTGCCGCGCGCCCGCAGAAACAGATCCGCCCCCAACTCCCGCTCCAGCGCCCGGATCTGCTGCGACAGCGAGGGCTGCGCGACATGCACGAGCTCGGCGGCCCGGGTGAAGTGCCGGGTCTCGGCGACGGCCACGAAGTACTGGAGCTGCTGGAACTGCATGCTGCCAGCCTACGCCGCCGATAGTCATCGCCTATGGAAACCAGGCGGACCATGTCTTGGACCGATGGGGTGGGCCGGCCCTACCGTCGGATCCATGGCTCTGGCACCGGGGACGGACCGAAAACCGTCCATGACGCGCACCATGTGGGACTCGTCCGTAGGCAAGAAGACCGTGATGGCCGTCAGCGGTCTGATCATGCTGTCGTACCTGGTCGTCCACATGCTGGGCAACCTCAAGATCTTCTTCGGACCGGGCGACTTCAACCACTACGCGCACTGGCTGCGCACCCTCGGCGAACCCTTCCTGCACTACGAGTGGGCGCTGTGGATCATCCGCGTCGTCCTGGTCGCCGCCGTCGTCGCGCACGCCGTCTCCGCATACCAGCTGAGCCGCCGCGGCATCAAGGCCCGGCCGACCAGGTACGTGCACAAGAAGCCGCGGGCCGACTACGCCACGCGCACCATGCGCTGGGGCGGCGTCATCCTCGCGCTGTTCATCGTGTGGCACATCCTGGACCTGACGACGGGCACCGTGCACAGCGGCGGCTTCCAGTCCGGACACCCGTACCAGAACGTGATCGACACCTTCTCCACCTGGTACGGCAACGTCGTCTACATCGTCGCGGTGCTCGCGCTCGGCCTGCACGTCCGGCACGGCTTCTGGAGCGCCGCACAGACCCTCGGCGCCGGCAGCCGCACCCGCGACCGCGCCCTGAAGGCCAGTGCCGACGTCCTCGCGCTGCTGCTCACGGCCGGCTTCATCGCCGTCCCCGTGGGCGTCATGACCGGAGTGGTGAGCTGAACATGTCTACCGATTACGCGGACTACGCGACCGGCGAGCCGATCGTCGACGCCAAGGCCCCCTCGGGTCCGATCAACGAGCGCTGGGACAAGCGCCGGTTCGAGGCCAAGCTGGTCAACCCGGCCAACCGGCGCAAGCACACGGTGATCGTCGTCGGCACCGGACTCGCGGGCGGCTCGGCCGGCGCCACGCTCGCCGAACAGGGCTACCACGTCGTCCAGTTCTGCTACCAGGACTCCCCGCGCCGCGCCCACTCCATCGCCGCGCAAGGCGGCATCAACGCGGCGAAGAACTACCGCAACGACGGCGACTCCGTACACCGCCTCTTCTACGACACCGTCAAGGGCGGCGACTTCCGGGCGCGCGAGTCCAACGTCCACCGGCTCGCGCAGATCTCCGTCGAGATCATCGACCAGTGCGTGGCGCAGGGCGTGCCCTTCGCCCGCGAGTACGGCGGTCTGCTCGACACCCGTTCGTTCGGCGGTGTGCAGGTCTCCCGGACGTTCTACGCCCGCGGCCAGACGGGCCAGCAGCTCCTGCTGGGCGCCTACCAGGCCCTGAGCAGGCAGATCGCCGCCGGGAACATCGAGATGCACCCGCGCACCGAGATGCTCGACCTGATCGTCGTCGACGGACGGGCGCGCGGCATCGTGGCGCGTGACCTGATCACCGGGAAGATCGACACGTACTTCGCGGACGCCGTCGTCCTCGCCAGCGGTGGCTACGGAAACGTCTTCTACCTGTCGACCAACGCGATGAACTCCAACGCCACCGCGATCTGGCGGGCGCACCGGCGCGGCGCGTACTTCGCCAACCCCTGCTTCACCCAGATCCACCCCACCTGCATCCCGCGCACCGGCGACCACCAGTCGAAGCTGACGCTGATGAGCGAGTCGCTGCGCAACGACGGCCGGATCTGGGTGCCGAAGGCCAAGGGCGACGACCGCCCGGCGAACAAGATCCCCGAGGACGAGCGCGACTACTACCTGGAGCGGATCTACCCCTCCTTCGGCAACCTGGTCCCGCGTGACATCGCCTCCCGCGCCGCGAAGAACGTCTGCGACGAGGGCAAGGGCGTCGGCCCCGGCGGCCAGGGCGTCTACCTGGACTTCGCGGACGCCGTCGGGCGCATGGGACGCAAGGCCGTCGAGGCCAAGTACGGCAACCTCTTCGACATGTACCAGCGGATCACCGACGAGGATCCGTACGAGGTGCCGATGCGGATCTACCCGGCCGTGCACTACACGATGGGCGGACTGTGGGTCGACTACGACCTCCAGACCACCGTCCCCGGCCTGTTCGCGATCGGCGAGGCCAACTTCTCCGACCACGGGGCCAACCGCCTCGGCGCCTCCGCGCTGATGCAGGGCCTGGCCGACGGCTACTTCGTCCTCCCGGCGACCATCAACGACTACCTCGCCCGCAACCCGAACCAGGGCGAGGTGAGCGACGAACACCCCGCCGTCCGGGAGGTGTTGGCCGAGACCCAGGACCGGCTGAACCTGCTCCTCGCGGTCGACGGGGACCGCACCCCGGACTCCTTCCACCGCGAAGTCGGCGAGCTGATGTGGGAGTTCTGCGGCATGGCCCGCACGGAGACCGGTCTGCGCAAGGCGCTGGAGCGCATCCCGCAGATCCGCGAGGAGTTCTGGCGGCGCATCAAGGTCCCCGGCACCGGCGAGGAGTTCAACCAGTCGCTGGAGAAGGCCAACCGGGTCGTCGACTACCTGGAACTCGCCGAGCTGATGTGCCTCGACGCACTGCACCGCGCCGAGTCCTGCGGCGGCCACTTCCGCGAGGAGTCGCAGACCCCGGACGGCGAGGCGGCCCGCCACGACGACGCGTTCGGGTACGCGGCCGCCTGGGAGTTCACCACGACCGGCGACGCCCCGACCCTGCACAAGGAAGACCTCGTCTTCGAGTACGTCCACCCCACTCAGCGGAGCTATGCATGAAGCTCAAACTGCGCGTCTGGCGGCAACGCAACGCCGACGCCGACGGCGCGATGTCCACGTACGAGGTGGACGGCATCTCGCCCGACATGTCCTTCCTGGAGATGCTCGACACCCTCAACGAAGAGCTCATCCTGCGCGGCGACGACCCCGTCGCCTTCGACCACGACTGCCGCGAGGGCATCTGCGGCGCCTGCTCGCTCGTCATCAACGGCGACGCGCACGGACCGGAGCGCACCACCACCTGCCAGCTGCACATGCGGTCCTTCCGGGACGGCGACACGATCGACGTCGAGCCGTGGCGGGCCGCCGCCTTCCCCGTCGTCAAGGACCTGGTCGTCGACCGCGGCGCCCTCGACCGGATCATCCAGGCCGGCGGCTACATCACCGCCCCCACCGGCGCCGCGCCCGAGGCTCACGCCACCCCGGTGCCCAAGCCGGACGCCGACCTAGCCTTCGAGCATGCCGAGTGCATCGGGTGCGGGGCGTGCGTGGCCGCCTGTCCCAACGGGGCGGCGATGCTGTTCACCTCCGCCAAGGTCAACCACCTCAATGTGCTGCCCCAGGGCGCGCCGGAGCGGGAGACGCGGGTGCTGGACATGGTGGCGCAGATGGACGAGGAGGGTTTCGGCGGCTGCACCCTCACGGGCGAGTGCGCGACGGCCTGCCCGAAGGGCATCCCGCTGGTGTCCATCACGAGCATGAACAAGGAGTGGCTGCGGGCGACCCGTAAGGTCGCGAAGCGGTAGCGTCGCCCGGGATTCAGCAGCCGCACATCCACGGGTTCCGCGCAGGACACGCCGAGGCCAGCCGGCCGCGGAAGAAAGCAGGTGCACATCCCCATGCACCGTCCCCATGCTTCTTCCGCTCGGCGCAGGAGACCTCATGACCGCCATGCCGCTCTCGCCCCCCGCCCTCGCCGTCCCGCCCGGCGGCAACGGCTACCTCGTGTCGCTGGCCCGTGACCAGGACGACGTCCGGGCCGCGCAGCGACTGCGCCACCACGTGTTCGCCGGGGAGCTGGGCGCCCGGCTCGACGGCCCCGAACCGGGCCTCGACACGGACGCCTTCGACGCCTACTGCGACCACCTTCTCATCCGGGACCGCGTCACCGGCGAGGTGGTCGGCACCTACCGGCTGCTGCCGCCCGAGCGGGCCGCGGTCGCCGGACGGCTGTACTCCGAGGGCGAGTTCGACCTGAGCCCGCTCGACACGATCCGGTCCGGCCTGGTCGAGGTCGGCCGCTCGTGCGTGCACCCCGACCACCGGGACGGCGCCGTCATCGGCCTCATCTGGGCCGGCATCGCCCGCTACATGGTGGACCGCGGCCACGAGTGGCTGGCCGGCTGCTGCTCGATCCCGCTGGCCGACGGCGGCACGCTGGCGACGGCGACCTGGGACCGGGTGCGCGACAAGCACCTGGCCCCGCCGGAGCACCGGGTACGTCCGCTGCTGCCCTGGACCCCGAAGGCCACCGTCCCGGCCGCCCGCACCGAACTGCCCGCCCTGCTGCGCGGCTACCTCCGCCTCGGCGCCTGGGTGTGCGGGGAGCCCGCCCACGACCCCGCCTTCGGCGTCGCCGACCTCTACGTGCTGCTGTCGATGCGCCGAATCAACCCGCGCTATCTGCGGCACTTCCTCTCGCTCGTCCCGGCGTGATGAGCGTCTGGCTGCCCAGCGCGCCCTGCACCCCGCGGGCGTGCGTGGAGACGACGGCGTCCCTCACCGGCCTGCCGCGGGCCGTGCTGCGGCTCACGACGGTCGTCCTGCTGGTCCTGGTCGGGGTCGTGCTGGCGCCGCTCAGCGCCTGGATACCGGATCGCGTGGTCCGGTCCTGGAGCCGGACCGTCGTGCGGGCGGCGGGGGTCCGGGTCCGGGTGACCGGTGCGACCGCGCCCACCTCGACCGGGCTGCTCCTGGTCGCGAACCACATCTCCTGGCTGGACATCCCGCTGCTGGCCGGCGTCCGCCCGGCCCGGATGCTCGCCAAGGCCGAGATCCGGCGGTGGCCGGTGGCGGGCGCGCTCGTCGCCGGCGGCGGAGTCCTGTTCATCGACCGCGACCGGCTGCGCGCCCTGCCCGAGACGGTCGCCCGGATCGCCGACACACTGCGGGCCGGGAGGGCGGTCGCGGTGTTCCCGGAGGGCAGCACCTGGTGCGGCCGCGCTCAAGGGCCCTTCCGGCGGGCCGTGTTCCAGGCCGCGCTGGACGCCGGGGTACCCGTCCAGCCCGTACGCATCCGCTACCGCGACGGGGAGGGCGCGGCCAGCACCGTGGCCGCCTTCGTCGGCGACGACCCGCTGCTCGCCTCGCTGTGGCGGGTGGTGAAGTCACGAGGCCTGGTCGCGGAGGTCGAGGTACTGCCCGCGCTCCCGCCGGGCGCCCACCCCGACCGCAAGACGCTGGCCGCGGCCGCGGGAATCCGAGTACTGCGCCCGAGGGCGACGGCAGCCGAGTCGACGTGCCCGTCCGGCCCGCGTCCGGGGCGGTCGGCCGGGTGGAGGCGGGAGGCGGCTGATCTGTCGGACCCGGGTACGAGCGGCCTCGTCGAACGAATTGCCGGTGAGCGAGGGCCGGTCGGGCGGTCCTGATGGGATCATGGCGCATCCTGACCTCCGAGGGGAGCGCGCGTGAGCGAAAGCCCGGCCGGCCGAACGGTTCTCGTGACGGGGGGCAGCGGCTTCGTGGCCGCCCATCTCGTCCGTCAGCTCCTGGAACGCGGCTACCGCGTGCACACCACCGTGCGTTCCACGGCGGACCCGGCGAAGCTCCGGCCCCTGCACGCCCTGCGGGACGCCCATCCCGGTCGCCTCGACCTCTTCGAGGCGGACCTGCTGACGGAGGGCTCCTTCGACGAGGCGATGAAGGGCTGCGCGGTGGTCTTCCATGTGGCCTCGCCGTTCCTGATGCCGGAGAAGATCAAGGACGGCCGACGGGACGTCGTGGAACCGGCCCTGCGGGGCACGCGCAACGTCGTGGCGGCCGTCGAGCGCACGGAGACGGTCGAGCGCCTCGTCCTCACCTCCACCGTGGGCGCGATCTTCGGCGACTACTCCGACGTACGGGCCATGGACGACCGGACCCTGTCGGAGAAGTACTTCAACACCACCAGCACGGTCGAGAACAACCCCTACCACTACGCCAAGACGGTGGCGGAGCAGTCGGCCTGGGAGGCCGAGGCGGCCCAGCGCCGCTGGCGCATGGTCTCCCTCAACCCCGGCCTGATCCTGGGCCCGTCCCTCACCCCCGCCTCGGACTCGGGCAGCCTGTTCCTCCTCGACGAGCTCTTCAAGGGCTACTTCTTCTACGGCGCCCCCGACTTCAGCTTCACCACCGTCGACGTCCGGGACGTGGCGGCGGCCCACATAGCGGCGGCGGAACACCCCGAGGCGCACGGCCGGTACATCGTCGCGGCGCAGGAGATGACCTCCTTCCACCAGATGGCGAAGGTCCTGCTCAAGCACCACCCGAGAAACCGGCGCCTGCCCCGCACCGCCCTCCCGCACTGGCCGGTCCGCATCCTCGGCCCCGCCTTCGGCCTCTCCCAGGCCTACATCCGCAACCACCTCGGCATCCGCTTCCGCGTCGACAACCGCAGAAGCACCGAGGAACTGGGCCTCGCCTACCGCCCGATCGAGGAGACCTTGGTGGACCACTACCGGGCCTGGCAGGAGCAGCGGAGCTAGTGCCGCGGCAGGCAACGTTCGCCCCGTCGCGACGCCCGGCACGCACTCTCGCCGCACCGGCCGAAAGCCCAAGTACGTCCAGTACG
>NZ_JBFAKW010000071.1:0-49544 GCF_040655955.1 Streptomyces sp. NPDC050263
CTGTCGATGTCGTGCGCCGCCAGGGACTCGAACCCCGGACCCGCTGATTAAGAGTCAGCTGCTCTAACCAACTGAGCTAGCGGCGCCTGCTGACGTCGTAGACCTTAGCATCCTGATCGGCGGGAGGAAAAATCGATATCCGCACGGCCGCGCGGGCCGCCCGGACGGCCGCCCAGAGCAGGATCTCGGGCCCCGGAAGCCATGGGTGACGGGTGTCCGGAGCGACCATCCAGCGGGTGGCGGAGCCCGACCCGGCCGGGCTGAGCGCGGGCACGGTCACCGCGTCGCCGGTGCCGTGGCACAGCAGCGGCGGCACGCTTCCGGCACGGCCGTCCCGGCGGCCGTCGGCGCTCCACTCCTCCCACTCCAGGAGCGAGGGCAGCCGCTGGGCCGTGCCCGGCGCGGCGAACAGCAGCGTCCGCGCCCGGAACGCGGCCACCGGCCCGGAGCCCGGCCCGTCGCCCCAGAGCCGGTCGAGCATCAGCCGGCCGAACATCGCCGGCGCGCTGACGATGTCGAACACCGAGCCGCAGGGCAGCACCACCGGAGCCTGCGGCCGCTCCTCCCAGAGGGCGAGCGTGCTGCGCGGATACGTTCCGGCGGAGGCCAGCCAGGCGGCGCCGTCCGGGGTGACACCGAGGGGTTCGTCGTATGCGCGACTCATGCGTACAGGTCTACCGGCGGTGAGCGGCCGAATTCACAGGGTTGCGAGAAACCGGGACGGCAGGGTGGGGGACGGGGTATCTTGCCCGCCCGGCATATGCCACACATGTCGTCCCCGGGCCGCTAGACGGGGTCGACGTGCCCCCGTCCCTCGGCGTCGCCCCGCAGCAGATCGCGGCCGAACTCGACCATCTTCTTCGCGTAGTCCTCGGTCCACTCGGCGCGCTCGGCGATGTCTGCCGCCGTCAGCCGGTCGAAGCGGCGCGGATCGGCGAGCTGAGCGGCCGCCATCGCCTGGAACTCCGTCGCGCGGTCGGCCGCCGCCCGGAACGCGAGCGTCAGCTCCGTCGCGCGGGACAGCAGCGCACCCGGGTCGTCTATCGACTCCAGGTCGAAGAAGTGCTCCGGGTCACCGGCTGCCTCCGCGGGCTCGAAGAGCAGGGGCGCGGGGCGTAGCCGCGGTTCGTTCCGACGCGGCGTGGGCTCCGCCATGTCTTGTCCTCCTCGTGCGGTTCGGATGCGGACCACCTTCCATTGTCCCCCGGTGGCGCAAGAGGCATTCGGCCCCGAACTCTCAAGCACCCCGATCGCCCCGATGTTCCCCGTCCGGCGGGCGGGGGAGGGTCGGTCATGGGGGGTGGGCCGGCGGCGGGTCGGTCATGGCGTCCAGTGCACCCGGTGTTCCGCCAAGTGGGCCAGTACCGCGTGGTTGGCCTCCCAGCCGTCCGGGAACTTCACGAGGGTTCCGAGCTGGACGGGTTCCGTGGACGGGTATTCGTCCAGAAGGTCGCCGACGCCGGCTCGGCAGACGACCACGCACGCGTGGCGGTGGCGGGAGGCCAGGACGCACAGGCGGCCCGTCTCCAGGTGGAAGGCGGTGGCGTCGGGGCGGCCGGACAGCGGGTGCAGGATCACCGTGACGTCGAACTCCATGCCCTGGAGCCGGTTCGCCGTGTCCACGGTGACGTCCGCGACGCCCAGCTCCGCCAGCGCCGCCCGTACCGCCGCCGCCTGGTCGCGGTGGGCGGTGCCGACGGCGACCCGGGCGGCGGTCAGCGGGGTCGGGTCGGGGGAGCGCTCCGAGGTGGCCGCGCCGCCTCGGTCCAGCAGGCGCCGGACCACCGACGCGACCGCCCGCACCGCCTCCGGGTCTGTGCGGGGCGTGTGCCGGGCGGGCAGCTCCAGCAGGCCCCAGCCCGACTCCGCCGCCTCGTCGATCACCCGGTCGGCGCCGGAGCCGTCCGACGCGACCGCGAACGACAGGCGCCGGTCGCCGTGCCCGGTGCCGCTGCGGAACCGGGTGTACGGGTAGAACGCGTCGGACACGAGCGGCGCGGCCGACGCCGGGAGCCGCCAGGACACCGGCAGCCGGTGCTGCGGCAGCTCGGGGTTGTGCGCGAGCAGCGTGCTCACCGCCGAGGCCGACGGGTCGTACGACAGGCCCGCCCACTGCTCGCCGCCCACGATCGAGAACGGGTCCAGCTGCCCCGGGTCGCCCACGAACAGCGCCCGCTCGAACAGCCCGGCCACGGCCAGCAGCCCGTCCGACCGCATCTGGTAGGCCTCGTCCACGATCGCGTGCCGCCACGGCTCGTCGACCTTCACATGTGCCCACTTCGCGGCGGTGGAGATCACCACCGGCAGCCCGGCCAGCTCCGCCGCCTTCGCCGACTTCTTCACGTTCGGCAGCTCTTCCAGCGCCTTGTCGTACGGGTCGGCGTCACTGCTGTGCAGTCGGCCCACGGCCAGCTCGCGGTTCTTCTCGGCGAGCCGTACCACCAGGTCGTCGACCTGCGCGTTGGTCTGCGCGACCACCATCAGCGATCGCCCCGCGTCCGCGAGTTCGAGCGCCGCGCGGACCACGAGCGTGGACTTCCCGGCCCCCGGCGGGGAGTCGACGACCACCCCGCGCGCGGTGCCGTGCAGCGTGTCCCGAAGGATCGCGTCGGTGGCGCGGCCGGCGGCGGCACCGGGGTCGAAAGCGGCCTCGGTGGTCACAGGACATCCTCCGGGGTGACGGAATCGGGGGCTTCGGGCGCCTGCTCCCCGGGCGGCCCGCCGTGCGTCCACGGCGTGTCCTCCGGGTCGGGCAGCTTCGCGCCGCCGCGCTGTTCGTGCTCGAAGAGCGTGAAGCAGAGCAGATCGCCCTTCTCCGGCACCGACCCCTGCTCGGGTTCCTTGCCACGGCCCATCTTGTCGACGATCCGCAGCACCAGGAGGCCTTCGTCCTCCTCGCCGTCGCGCTGCACGAACTCCGCCGCCTGCGGCTTCCCGCCCAGCGACCGGTACACCTTCACCCGCTCCGCGAGCCGTGGCCGGTCGTCCGTCCGCACGGTGACCAGCGGGCGCGGGCTCGGCCGCTTCCCCTCGCTGTACGCCATGACGACGTCGACGACCTCGCCCGCGAACGCCTCCCCGCCCAGCCGCCGCCCCGCCATGACCAGCGGGTCGTCCAGCGCCTCCTGGGCCTCCAGGCGGGCCTGCTCGCGCTCGCGCGTGGCGAGCTTGTTGGCGGCGGTCACCGCGTCGTCCCGGCGCGGCTGCGGGGGCTCGCCGGCCACGACCCGGTCGCGGTGGCCGGTGAACGACCAGCGGTCGCGTGTCCACCGCTCCTCGACGTGCGCGCCCTCGGGCAGGGCCCGCAGCAGGTCGAGGCCCTCCCACACCCGGTTCCAGGTCGGCAGCGTCCGGCTCCGCACCAGCTCGCGGATCTCCCGCTCGGCGGCGGTGAGCGCGCCCAGCCGGTCGTCGGCCTGGAGGCCGTCCTCGGCGGCGGCCAGGGCGGTGCGGGCGCGGTCGTAGCGCTCGATGGCGGGGGCGAGCAGCTTGTTGTCGAACGCGGGGTCGGTCGCCGGGCCGGCCGGCGGGCACAGCAACTGCCCGTCCGCGTCCCGCCCGAGCTCCGCCCGCAGCGCCGCCTCGGCGCCCGTCTCGCCGTCCGGCGGGGAGATCCAGGCGAGCAGCGCCCCCAGGTGCTGGTCCTCCAGGCTGGACTGCCCGGTCGCCCAGTGCCGGCCCAGCAGCTCCGTGAGCGCCACCAGCAGCGAGGAGCCCGGCACCCGGGACCGCTCCCCGAAGTGGGTCAGCCATCGCCCGAGCAGCGGCACGCGCGGAGGCGCGGGATACGGCGTCTGCGGATCCTGCTCCGCCGTCCGCCGGAAGCGCATGGAGCGGCCCAGCAGGCGGACGAGGTCGACGCCCGCGCGGCTCGGGACGATCAGCTGGGGCGCGTCGGCGCACAGCTCGACCTCGACCTTGACGCGTTTGCCGGTCTCCGGGTCGGTCTCGCTGCGCTCGGCGGCCTCCACGGCCCCGGCGTAGGAGTCGATGTACGGCAGGACGATGTCGGCCAGCTCGGCGAGGAAAGCGAACCGCAGGTCGCGGTCGCGCGGCTGCGGTACGACGAGCAGCCGCGGCGCGGCCCGGTCGGTGCCGACCAGCGCGCCCAGCGGGGCGCCGGCCTCACCGGCGGTGGTCAGCGGCACGAAGACCAGCGGCCGGTCGGAGAGCCGCCGGTGCAGGGCGGTGGCGGTGGGCTGGGCGCGGCCGCTGCGGACGGCCTCGAGCCGGGCGAGGGTGGCGATCAGCGACACATCGCCCCCAGGGCCTCGCTCAGGGCCTCGGCGCGCAGCTCGGCCGCTCTGCGCAGCGCGGCCACCGCCGGATCATCCGGATCCCCGGCCTCTCCGCGGGCTGCGGCCAGGACGCCCTCGACGGTCGTCAGCCCGCCCAGTTCGGCGCGCACCGACCGGCCCAGCGAGGTGACGGCACCGGCCGCGCGGGAGCGGTCCCGGCAGTGGAACGCCAGCTCGCAGGCGGCCAGGCACTCGGGTGCGTACGTCGCCGGAACGGCCTCGACGGCCGCCGTGAGCTGCTCGGCGGGCAGTTCGGGGGAGAAGCAGGTGCCTTCGGGGAGGGCGTCGGCGATGTCCTGGATGCGGGTGAGGCGGGCCAGCTGGCGGCTGGTGACCGCGCGCTGCTTGCGTACGTCCACGGCGGAGGCGGTGGGCAGGTTGGAGAAGTCCTTGGGGCAGACCAGCAGCACGCGGTGGCGCACGCGCGGGGCCGGGTCGAGACGGGCGGCGACCTGCTCGAGGGCGAGCACGTAGACCGCGGCCTGGCGGGCGGCCGCGCCGACCTTCGCGGGGTCCGCCGAGCCGTCCAGCATGGGGAAGGACTTGATCTCCACGACCGTCCAACTGCCGTCCGGGTGCACCACCACAGCGTCCGGCTCCAGGAAGGCCGGGGAGCCGGCGACGTCGAGCGCGATCATCGGGTGGTCCAGCAGCGTCCATGTGCCGGTCGCCTCGGTGGCCTCGCGCAGCGCCAGCGCGGTGCGCGCGGTGCGGCCCTCGGGGCCGATCGCGGACAGGTCGGGCACGGTGGCGGCGACGGGCGGCGCGGCGGCCGGGTCCAGCCGCTCGTGCACCAGCCGCAGCAGTTCCGCGCCGCCGTCCGCCTTCACCTTCGCCTCGAACGCGTTGCCGCGCGTGAGGGCGAACTGGGACTGCCCGAAGGCCGACGGCGCGCCCAGCGCGCCCGCCAGCGCCGCCTTGTTCACCCCGGCGCCGTCGAGGATCGCGCGCCGTTTGCAGCCCGGGTTCGCGGCCAGCGCCGCGAGGGCCCGGGCGTCCAGCGCCTTGGCCGGTACGTCGGGGCCGCGCAGCTCAGCGAGCCGCTGCCGGAGCGCCGTCCCCCGCGTCCGAGGGAGAGGCACTCGGCTCGGCTCCGGGTCGAAGCCGTTGCTCGCGCTGCCGTGGAATTCGCTCACCCGGGGAAGTCTGGCATCCGCCACTGACAATCGAGGCCGAAGCGCCCTGAGAGTCCGCCGAGACCACCGGGATCCGGTCCACCATCGGGACCCGGGCCGCGAACCACACCCGGGCGCGGTCCGCGCTCCGCATCACCAACGGCGTCAGCAGCAGCCCCACGCCCATCACGGCCCCGCCCGCGACCGCGTCGAGGAAGTAGTGGTTGGCGGTGCCCATCACCACGATCGTCGTGACCAGCGGGTAGACGACGGCCGCCGTCTTCGCCAGGCGGGTGCCGCCGTGGCGCCACAGGATGACCCCGCACCACAGGGCCCAGCCCACGTGCAGCGACGGCATCGCCGCGTACTGGTTGGTCATGCCGCCCATGCCGCGCGGCGCGCTCGCCTCGCCGCCCCACCAGCCGTACGAGCTGTACTGGGCCATCGTGTCCACGAAGCCGTGGCTCGCCGACAGCAGCCGGGGCGGGCAGGTGGGCAGCAGCGTGAAGCCGATGAGGCCCATGAACGTGGACGTCATCAGCCAGGTGCGGGCCGCCCGGTAGTGCCGGGACCGGGACCGGAACAGCCAGACCAGGATCGCGGGCGTCACGAGGTAGTGCAGCGACGCGTACCAGAAGTCGGCCGGCACGCCGATCCACGCCTCGGTCCGGAACAGCCGGTTCAGCGGGTGCTCGGCGTTGATGTGCAGGAACTTCTCGATGCGCAGGATCGTCAGGCCGTGGTCGACGGCGGTCGTCACATCGCCGCGCACGAGCAGCCGGCCGCCCGAGTAGCAGGCGTACACCAGCAGGATCAGAGGCAGCTCGGTCCACCAGCGCAGCCTTGTCCGCGAGGCCGCCTCGGTGCCTGGTGTCTCGGTCTGCGGCATCCGATCGCCTCCCCCTTCTTGTCGCTGTGTCCTCGCTGCGGCGCCTCTGGCGCGGGACGGGCCACTTTACGGCGTATGCGCGCGCCCGCTGTGAGCGCCCCGGCTCTCAAAGACGCTGAGATCGCCCACCGGGTTGCCCCTGTTCAGGGTGAGCGATGATGGAGGGGTTCCGCCTCTGATTTCTGCCCTGGTCCCTGCCAGGGTTTTCCCGGAAAGGTCCCCCATGGCACCGCGCATTCTGCTGGCTCGGCACGGGCAGACGGAGTGGTCGCTGTCCGGCAGACACACCGGCAGGACCGACGTGCCCCTCCTGGAGGAGGGCCGCCGGGGCGCGAAACTGCTCGGCGAGCGGCTGCACCGGGCGCCCTTCGAGGGCCTCGCCGACGTCGAGATCCGCACCAGCCCGCTGGCACGCGCGCGTGAGACGTGCGAACTCGCCGGCTTCGGCGAGCGGGCCGCGCACTGGGACACGCTCATGGAGTGGCACTACGGCGCCTACGAGGGCCTGACCCCCGCCGAGATCCAGGCCGACCGGCCCGGCTGGCTCATCTGGCGCGACGGCGTTCCCGAGGGCGAGACGCTCGCCGAGGTGACCGCCCGCGCGGACGAGGTCGTCGCCTGGGCCCGCTCGGCCGACCGGGACGTCCTGGTCTTCGCCCACGGTCACATCCTCCGCTCCATCGGGGCACGTTG
This sequence comes from Streptomyces sp. NPDC050263, assembly GCF_040655955.1. Classification (NCBI taxonomy): domain Bacteria; kingdom Bacillati; phylum Actinomycetota; class Actinomycetes; order Kitasatosporales; family Streptomycetaceae; genus Streptomyces; species Streptomyces sp. NPDC050263. The sequence continues at coordinate 6,996 of NZ_JBFAKW010000071.1, forward strand.
GCTGGGGCTGCCGCTGGACTTCGCGGCCCGAATACGCCTGAACCCGACGTCCCTGTCGGTCCTGGGCTGGGCCTACGGCGAACCGGCGATCGAGAGCTGGAACGACCTCGGGCACCTTGCGTAGAACGCCCCTGGGACGGCGCGTGGGGCTCAGGCCTTGCGCGGAGTCGAGGCGTGGCGCTCCAGGAAGGTCGAGACGCCGCCCGCCCGCCGGTGCGGCAGCAGCACCCTCGCCGTTCCCGCCAGCATCGTCTGGATCCGGGACGACTGGACCTGGTCCAGCAGGTCGAGGACGCGCATCCCGGCCACCGCGGCCTCGTCGGGGCGGCCCCCGCGCGCGAGGTCGTCCGCCAGCTCGGCGGTGTACAGCGCGATGTTCCGGGTGAAGTGCGGGTCCTGGAGGTCGGCCGCACGTCCCGCGTGCCGGGCCGCGCGCGGCCAGTCGCCCAGCGTGGACCAGCACTGCGCCTTGAGCCCCTCCAGCTCGGCCTCGCCGTAGAAGCTCATCCACTCGGGGTCGTCGTCGCAGGGGCCGCGGTCGTAGAGGGCCTGCGCGCGGACGAGGGCCTGCTCGCAGCCGGCGCGGTCGGTGAGCCCCGCCCAGCCGCCCGCCTCGCGCAGCGCGAGCAGCGACATCAGCCGGGGCGAGCTCAGCGGGCGGGCGACGCGCTGGGCGGCCTGGGCGGCGCGGACGGCCTCGCGGGGTCGGCCGGCGTCCCGCGCGAGGAACGCCGTGTTGCAGAAGGCGTGCGCCTCCAGTGCCTGGTCGCCGGTCATCCGGGCGGTCGCGAGGGCCTCGGCGTAGTGCGAGCGGGCGTCGTCGAAGCGGCCCGAGTCGTGCGCCAGCCAGCCGACGGAGATGGCGAGCTCACCGGCGCCCGAGTGCAGCCGGTCGGCGGTCGTCTGCCGGGTCGTCCCGGCGTCCAGCAGCGCGTAGGCGGCGCGCAGCGGGGCGGCGGCGCGCCGGTAGAGGCCGTCGGCCCCGTGCCGGTCGTCGAGCAGCCGGATCCTGCGGACCGCTTCTTCCAGGGCGCCCGCCTCGCTCGTCCCCACGCGGCGCACGGGACGTTCCGCCGCCGACGTGTCGGGGGCGAGCCTCAGGGGGCCCAGAGTGGCGGCGGCCACGGTGGCGCCTCCGCCGGTCATGAATGCGCGACGCAGCACGTCGCTCTCCTCGTGGTTGTGGTGCTTGTCGTACGGGTCCTGCGTGTCATACGGGTCCTGCGTGTCATACGGCTCATGCGCCCCACCCGTCTCACCCGTGTCCCGCTCGTCACTGGTAGTGCGCTCCGGTCTTGTGGTGTGCGCACAGGGCGCGTCCTCGGCGGTGCGCGCCCCTCGTCCGCGAACGGACGCGCGGGGCGCGAACCCCAGGTCGATGAGCGTGCGACCGGGGAACATGTGCAGGAACACCCGCTCGTACGCGTAGTTGGGGCAGCGGATCTCGCCCGCCTCGACCCGCCCGATGTAGCGCGCGTCGCAGCTGACCAGCTCACCGATCTCGCGAGCGGCCCGCCGTACGAGCGCGGCGAACTCGGCCGGCGAGCGCTGTCCGCGCAGGTGCCGGAAGGCGAGGTTGGGCCGTGGTGGCCGGTCGGGCCGAGGTGGGGTCACCGTTGACGACGCCATGGCCGGGTCCTCTCGTGCGAACCGTCGAACCATGCCGGATTCGGGGTGACTTGTCCGTGTGGCACCCTTGTTCCCGGCGGGCAAGAACGTACCTGCTGTGGTCGGGCCGCCATGCGGTGTTTGGCTACAAACCGGATATCTCATCCGCGATCTGCCATGAACTGCCATCCTTTGCGGCGGACTTCCGCCGTAGCCCTTGACGTGCCCGGGCGTTGAGCCTTGTGGACCAGGACAGGTCCCCAGGCCCTGTCGTCAAGGCGGGCTGCGCGGTGGAGGCCGGGATGGAGATCAGGGAGACCAGCCAGAGCGACGATCCTTGTATGCCGTCGGGGGCGGCGTGCGACCTCGTGACGGTGCCGACGCGTCAGGGGCTGGAGGCCGTCGACATCCTGCGGAGAGCGTCGGCGGGGGACGGAGTGGGGCCCGTCCTGCACGACGACGGCGACGACACGCTCGGCTTCGTCGTGCCGGCCGGGACGGCGGCGGCCTGGGACGTACCGGGCAGCACCTGCACCGAGACCGACGGCCGGGGGCTGAGACTCGTCCCCGAGCCCTCGAACGAGGACTCGGACTGGCTGGTGCCCCCCGGCGAGGCGGACCTCGCGACGGATCCGGCGGTGCTGCGACGGGCGTTGGGCGAGGCGGCCCGGTTGATCGAGGCGGCGGACAGCTGCCGTTGAGCGGGCGTCCGTGACCTCCCGCGCCGCCGGGCTCGGCCGAGCGCGCGGGGAGCGTCCGCGGCCTGCGAAAATGCTGTCATGGCAAAGTCCAGGAACACCCGGCGCGAGCGGGACGCCGACGCCACGGTCGTCGAGACGGTCGACGGCGGCCTCGCCCAGCTCATACCCGACCGGGACCGGACGCGGGCCTGGACGCTGCTCATCGACGGAGCCCCCCAGTCGCACGTCGACCTCGACGACCCCGCCTTTCTCTCCTTCGAGTACCAGCGGCGCCTGGGCCATGTCATCGACCTCACCGGCCCACCCGGCAAGCCCCTACAGGTCGTGCACCTCGGCGGCGGCGCCTTCACGCTCGCGCGCTATGTCGCCGCGACCCGGCCCCGCTCCACCCAGCAGGTCGTCGAACGGGACGCGGCTCTCGTCCGACTGGTACGCCGGGAGCTGCCGTTGGACCCGGGGGCGCGGATCAGGGTCAGGTCCGTCGACGCCCGGGAAGGTCTCGCCAAGGTGCCGGACGGGTGGGCGGACCTCGTCGTGGCCGATGTGTTCAGCGGCGCCCGCACCCCCGCCCACCTCACCTCGACCGAGTTCCTCGACGAGGTCCGCAGGACGTTGAAGCCCGGCGGAAGTTACGCCGCCAACCTCGCCGACGGCCCACCGCTCGCGCACCTGCGCGGCCAGATCGCCACCGCCGCCGCCCGTTTCCCTCACCTCGCGCTGGTCGCGGACCCGACCGTGCTGCGGGGCAAACGGTTCGGCAACGCCGTGCTCGTCGCCTCCGACCTGCCCCTGCCGATCGCCGAACTGACCCGCCGGGCCGCCTCCGACCCGCACCCCGGCCGGGTCGAGCACGGCCGCGCGCTCACCGACTTCAGCGGCGGGGCGGCGCCGGTCGCGGACGCGTCGGCGGTGGCCTCACCGGCACCGCCGCCGTCGGTGTTCCGGTAGCGGAACCGCCGTCGGCGGTTCAGTAGTTCTGTACGTCGACCCGCGGCGGGCCGTCGTGCCAGGTGCAGAACACCGTCACCCGGTCCGCGCCGGAGGCGAAGTCCACCCGGATCCAGGACTCCGTCTTCCACACCTGCACCGACCAGTTCGCGCCCGGGGTGGCCGACACGAGCGTCGCGTACGTCTCGGCCAGGTCCAGGACGACCCGGCCGCCGTCGGTGTCGTAACTCTTGACCGTGCCGGACGCGTTGCCGGACCCGCTGCCGGACGGGGTGGAGGCGACGGGCGTGCCACTCGGCGTCGGGGACGCGGCGGGCGTGGACGCTGCGGGCGCCGAGGGCGTCGCCGGAGTTTTCGAGGCCGTCCGCGACGGGCTGGGCGAGGGCAGCGGCTCGGCCTCGCGGGCCGCCGAGCCGCCCGTGTCCGCCTCGGCGGCCCTGTCGGCTTCGCCCACCGTCAACGGAAGGGCGCGCGGCGGGTCGTAGACGGTGCCCGCCATGACCGTGTGGACACCCCACCACGACAGCGTGACCGCCGCGCCCGTGGCCAGCGACCAGGCCAGTACGTGTAGGAGTGCGCTCCGCATAGCGCGCCATCCTGCCTCACCCGCCTCACAGGTGTCCCCCCGAGGGGCCACCGTCCGTCCACAGCGGGGGAGTTGTCCACAGGCCCCGGCCGGGTCCGGTCGCATGGCGTAGGTTGCGGCGCATGGCAAGTGTGCTCGTGGTCGAGGACGACCAGTTCGTCCGCTCGGCGCTCATCCGCCAGCTGACCGACGCCTCGCACCTGGTGCGCAGCGTCGGTACGGCGCTGGAGGCGCTGCGCGAGGTCGCCCATTTCCGCTTCGACGTGGTCGTTCTCGACCTGGGACTGCCCGATCTGGACGGCTCCGAGGCCCTGAAGATGCTGCGCGGCATCACGGACGTGCCGGTCATCATCGCCACCGCGCGCGACGACGAGTCGGAGATCGTCCGGCTGCTGAACGCGGGCGCGGACGACTATCTGACCAAGCCGTTCTCGGTGGAGCACCTGTCGGCGAGGATGGCGGCGGTCCTGCGACGGTCCCGACGGACCGGCCCCGGGGACGCCCCGCCGTCCTCGCCCGTGCTGCACGTCGGCGGCCTGAGTGTCGACCCGCAGCGCCGGCAGGCGGAGTTGGACGGGGTGCGGCTCGACCTCACCCGCCGCGAGTTCGACCTGCTGGCCTTTCTCGCGGGCCGGCCGGGGGTCGTGGTCCCGCGCCGGGAACTGCTCGCCGAGGTGTGGCAGCAGTCCTACGGCGACGACCAGACCATCGACGTCCATCTGTCCTGGCTGCGGCGCAAGCTGGGCGAGACGGCGGCGCGGCCGCGCTATCTGCACACCCTGCGGGGCGTCGGGGTGAAGCTCGAACCACCGGGGGAAGCGGGGCCGGTGCGATGAGGTGGGCGCTGGTCAGGGTGTGTCTGGCGGTCACCACGATGGTCGTGGTCGCCTTTGCGGTACCGCTCGGGCTCGTCGTCAAGGAGATGGCCCGGGACCGCGCGCTCTCCAACGCGGAGCGGGAGGCCGCGGTCGTGGTGCCGGCGTTGTCCATCACGACCGACCGGGACCAGTTGGAGCGGGTCGTGGCCTCGGCGGGCTCCGACGAAGGCATGGCGGTGCACCTACCGGCGGGTGACGGCCGGACCGCCGTCGACCTCGGCCGGCAGCGTGCCGCCGACGCGGACATCGCGGCCGTGCGGAGACTGGGCCGCGCCTCCACCACCGAGGTGCCCGGCGGCTCGGCGCTGCTCCAGCCCGTGGCGCTGGGCCTGGGGACCGTGGTGATCGAGGTGTACGTGCCGGAGTCCGAGGTGAGCAACGGCGTCGGCACGGCGTGGGCGGTGCTGGCGGCGGTCGGGGCCGCGCTGGTCGTCGGCTCGGTGGCCGTCGCCGACCGGCTGGGCGTGCGGATGGTGCGGCCGGCGCGTCGACTGGTGGAGGGTGCGCAGGAGTTGGGGGAGGGGAAGCTGGGGGCCAGGGTGCCGGAGGAGGGGCCGAGCGAACTGCGCCTGGCGGCGGTGGCGTTCAACTCGATGGCCGATCAGGTGGTCCAACTCCTGGCGAACGAACGGGAGTTGGCGGCGGATCTCTCGCACCGTCTGCGCACCCCGCTGACGGTGCTGCGTCTCAACGCGGCCTCCCTCGGTGACTCCCCGGCGGCGGAGCAGACGCGGACCGCCGTAGCCCAGCTGGAGCGCGAGGTCGACACGATCATCCGCACGGCTCGGGAGGCGAAGCCGCAGACGACGGCCCCCGGTCCCGGCGCCGGATGCGATGCGGCGGAGGTCGTCCGGGAGCGGATGGCGTTCTGGTCGGCGCTCGCGGAGGACGAGGGCCGCAAGGTGCGCACGGCCGGCGTCGACCGCCCGGTGCGCGTCCCCGTGGCCCGCACCGAGCTGGCCGCAGCCCTGGACGCCCTCCTCGGCAACGTCTTCCGCCACACCCCGGAGGGGACGGCCTTCGCGGTCGACGTACACAACGGCGAGGACGCGGTGATCGTCCTCGTGTCGGACGCCGGCCCGGGCATCCTCGACCCCGAGACGGCGATGGCCCGCGGGCGAGGCGCCGGAACCCCCGGCTCGACCGGCCTCGGCCTGGACATAGTCCGCCGCCTCGCGGAGTCGACGGGCGGCGACGTACGCATCGGCTCCTCGGTGCTGGGCGGCACGGAAATACGCGTCTGGATACAACTGGCCGGAACCGACCCCGTGCGCAGGGGCCACCGGGGTTCCGTGCGACGGCGCAGGCGGTCGGCGCTCAGGTGACGTCCTGCCCGTGACGCCCGAGCCGTCGCACGCTGTTGCGCGGCATAGGCGGCGCGGCCGTTCTGGGCGCCGGAATACCGGTGCTGTCCGCCTGTGGCGGCAGCGGCGCCGCGGCCGACCCGAAGGCCGTCACCCTCGCCTCCAACGCCTCCAACGCCTCCGACGCCTCCGACGCCTCCGACGCCTCCGACGCCTCCGACGCCTCCGACGCCTCCGACGCCGTCGGCACGGCCGAGACGGCGATCGTCTGGGACTGGGACGCCCGTTGGGCCTTGGAGCTGCCCTCACAGCCGAGCGAGGAGGTCCGCTACCTCGACCTGATCCGCTCCTGGTACGAGCCGCTGTGGCGGGCAGGCGTCGCCGTGGACTTCGTCCGCCCGGACGCGGACCTGTCGGCGTACCGCCTGGTCCTGGCCCTCAGCCGCTACCTGGTGGACGACGCGGGAGCCGCGAACCTCACCGGCTTCGCCGAGCGGGGCGGCACGCTGGCGGTCGGCTTCCACAGCGGGGCGGTCGACGAGAACTGCCATGTCCGGCTGGGCGGTTACCCGGGCGCGTTCCGCGAGGCGCTCGGCGTCCGCACGGACGAGCTGTTTTCGCTGCTGCCGGGCGAGACGGTCGGCCTGACCGGCGGCGGCACGGCGACCCTGTGGTCGGAGCGGGTGAGCCTGGCGGGCGCGGCGGCGGTGACCTCGTACACGGACGGCCCTCTGACCGGCCTCCCGACCGTGACCAGGCACGACCACGGCACAGGGACGGCCTGGTACCTGGCCGCCCTCCCCGACCCGACCACCCTGACGACGCTCCTGGAACACGTCCGGGAGGAGGCGGGGGTGCGGCGGGAGCTGACGGACGTCCCCCCGCCGGGCCTGGAGGCGGTCCGCCGCCGCGGAACCGACGCCGACTACCTCTTCCTCGTCGACCACACCGGCCGGGGGGCCCAGGTGACGGTGGCCGCCGACGCGGTGGAACTCCTCACGGGGAACCCACTGCCGGACGGCCGGGTCACCGTCGCGCCGGGCGGGGTGGCAGTGGTGCGGGAGGCACACGGACACCAGCCGCTGGCATAGGTCATAGGCAAATTCACTCGTGCGGCTGAAACCAACCCCCACTCGCGTGCACGAAATGCGCTCGTCCAACTACATTCCGTCACATGGTCAGTTCACCTCACGAGGCGATGCACCGGATCTTCAGGGACGATCCGGGACTGTTCGCCCGAGTCCTTCCCCGGGCCGGCATCCCGTTCCCCGAGCCCACGGAGATCCGGGCCCTCGACACGGACCTCACCGAGATCAAGCCGCTGGAACGCCGCGTGGACACTCTGCTGCGGGTCGACACGGCGGACGGCGGCAGCTTCCTGCTCGCGGTCGAGGCCCAGAGCCGACCCGTGCAGAACAAGCTCAACAGCTGGACCTACTACCTGGCTCATCTCTACGCCAAGTACGAGCTGCCCCCGATCCTGCTGGTGGTCTGCGCCGACAAGGCCACCGCGGCCTGGGCCGCTGAGCCCATCCGCATCGGTCCGCCCGTGCACACCAGCATGGCCGTGTTCCCACTGGTCCTGGGGCCGGGCAACGTTCCAGCGGTCATCGACCCGGACGAGGCCGCCGAGGATCTCGCCCTCGCCGTCTTCTCCGCACTCGCCCACGCCAAGGATCCGGTTCTGCCTGCGATACTGGACGCGCTGGCGGCGGCAGTGGCGAACACCGGAGGCGAGACCGCGAAGCGCTGGGCGGAATTCACCGAAGTCGGCCTGGGTGACACCCGGGCCCGTGCACTGTGGAGGCATCTGATGGCCACGTACACTCCCCACTTCCCCGGCAGCGGGACCCTCATCGAGGAAACCCTCATCGAGGGCGAGGCCAAGGGGCGCGCCGAGGGTCGCGCCCAGGGGCGCGCCGAGGACATTCTCCGCATCCTCGGTCTCCGTGGCGTTGATGTGCCTGCAGACGTGCGGGAGCGCATCGCCTCCTGCGCGGACCTGGACACCCTGGGCGTCTGGTTCGACCGGGCCCTCACCGTGGCCGGTGTCGAGGAGCTGTTCGTGGAGCCGCAGCCGTAGCCCGAGTGCGGCGCAAGGCAGTGGGCGCGGCACGCCCCCTCAGCGTGCCGCGCCCCTTCCCCTGCCCCCGGGTCAGGTGGTTTCGGGTGACGGGAGCGTTCCCGTGCGGGCCGCCTCGCCGTACCAGTGGGCGCTCGACTTCGGGGTGCGGGCCAGCGTCGCGTAGTCGACGTAGACCGTGCCGAACCGCTTCTCGTAGCCGTACGCCCACTCGAAGTTGTCCAGCAGGGACCAGAGGTAGTAGCCGCGCACGTCCGCGCCGTCGGCGATGGCCCGGCGGACCGCCGAGAGGTGGCCGTGCAGATAGGCGATGCGCTCCGGGTCGTGGACGCGGCCGTCCGGGTCGGGCTTGTCGTCGTAGGCCGCGCCGTTCTCCGTGATGTAGAGCGGGAGGCCCGGGGCCTCGCGCGTGTAGCGCATGATCAGCTCGTGCAGGCCCGTCGGGTCGATCGTCCAGCCCATCTCGGTGCGCTCGCCCGGCGTCTGGTGGAACGCGACGTCGTCCGCGCCCGGCCAGGGGGAGTACTCGCTCGCGCCGTGGCCGTCCGAACGCGGGCCCTTGACCGTGGTGTCCGCCGCCGAGACCAGCGTCGGCGTGTAGTAGTTCAAACCCAGTGCGTCCAGCGGCTGGTTGACGGTGCGCAGGTCGCCGTCGAGGACGTAGGACCAGTCGGTCAGGGAGGACGTCGCGGACAGCAGCGTCTCGGGGTACGCGCCGCGCAGGATCGGGCCGTGGAAGACGCCGTTGGCGAGGTCGTCGATCTTCTGGACCGCCGCCAGGTCCGCCGGGTCGCCGGGCGACAGCGGGCGCACCACCGACGAGTTGAGGCTGATCGCCACCGAGTTGCGGGCCGGCATGGCCGCGCGCAGCGCCGAAGTGCCCAGCCCATGGGCGAGGTTGAGGTGGTGGGCCGCCTTCAGGGAGGCCGCCGGGTCGGTGCGGCCCGGCGCGTGCACGCCGGACGCGTAGCCCAGGAACGCGCTGCACCACGGCTCGTTCAGCGTGATCCAGTTCTCCACGCGGTCGCCGAGCGCCTCCCCGACGATCTGCGCGTACTCGGCGAACCGGTACGCCGTGTCCCGCTCCGGCCAGCCGCCCGCGTCCTCCAACTCCTGCGGGAGGTCCCAGTGGTAGAGCGTGACGGCGGGCTGGATGCCGACCGCCAGCAGCTCGTCCACCAGCTTGCGGTAGAAGTCCAGGCCCACCTGCACCGCGGGGCCGCGGCCCGTCGGCTGGACCCGGGACCAGGAGATCGAGAAGCGGTACGCGTTCAGGCCCAGATCCGCCATCAGCGCCACGTCGTCGCGGTAGCGGTGGTAGTGGTCGACAGCGATGTCACCGGTCTCACCACCGGCGGTCCGGCCGGGCGTATGACTGAAGGTGTCCCAGATCGACGGCGTACGGCCGTCCTCCCGCACCGCCCCCTCGATCTGGTAGGCGGAGGTCGCCGCGCCCCAGAGGAAGGCGGGAGGAAAGGTCACCGGAGTAACGGGCTCAGGCATGGAAGCGCTCCCATGAATGGTCGGCGAGACCGACGGAGGTTGGGGGGAAGTCGTGCGAAGGGGTGCTGAGGGGGCCGGGGCGGCGATGGCCCGGCCCCCGGGAAGTCACGGGGGCGGCGGCGGACTCAGCCCTTCACCGCGCCCTGCATGATGCCGCCCACGATCTGCTTGCCGAAGATCGCGAAGACCAGCAGCAGCGGCAGCGTGCCCAGCAGCGCGCCCGCCATGATCAGGGACTGGTCGGGCGTGAACCCGCGGCCGAGGCCCGCGACCGCCACCTGCACGGTCGGGTTGCCGGTCTGGCTCAGCACCAGGAACGGCCACAGGAAGTCGTTCCACGTCTGGACGAACATCAGCATGCCGAGCACCGCCATCGCGGGGCGCGCCGCGGGGAACACGACGTGCCACACCACGCGCCAGCTGCTCGCGCCGTCCACCCGGGCCGCCTCGATGATCTCGTCGGGCAGCGCCTGGATGAGGTACTGCCGCATGAAGAACACACCGAACGCGCTCACCAGCGACGGCAGGATCACCGCCTGGAGCTGGTCCGTCCACTCCAGCTTGGCGACCATCATGTACAGCGGGATCACGCTCAGCTGCGGCGGCACCATCATCGTGCCGATCACGATCAGCATCAGCGCGCCCCGGCCCCGGAACCGCAGCTTGGCGAAGGCGAACCCGGCGATCGTGGAGAGGAACACGACGGTCGCCGCCGACGTCCCGGCCACGATCGTCGTGTTGACGAACGCCTTGCCCAGGTTGGCTTCGTTCCAGGCCAGGTCCAGGTTGTGGAAGAGGTTGGAGCCGAACACGAACGGCGGCGGACTCTGCGCCAGCCGGTTGTTGTCGCGCGAGGCGGCGATCGCCGTCCACACGAGCGGGAACAGCGAGACGATGGTGAACACGGCCAGGATCGCGTACGCGATCGGGCCGCCGTGCATCTGCCCGCCGGCCCGCGCGGACTTCGGACGGCGCACCTTGCGGGCCGTCGGCACGGCGTCCTCGGGTTCCACTGACTTCGCGGTCGTTGTCGTCGTCGTCACGGCCGGTACTCCTAACTACTGGCGCGCAGCCGGCGCGAGATGACGTAGTTGACGATGCCGACCACGATCAGGATCAGGAACATCGTCCAGGCGATCGCCGAGGCCCGGCCCAGGTGCTGGTTCACCCAGCCCTGCTCGTACAGATACAGGCCCAGCGTCTGGAACTGGTGCTCCGCGCCGCCCGACGCGCCCCTGTTGGCGTCGAACAGCAGCGGCTCGCCGAAGACCTGGCTGGCGCCGATCGTCGAGACGACGACCGTGAACAGGATCGTCGGCCGCAGCGACGGCAGCGTGACGTGCAGGAACTGCTTCCAGCGGCTCGCGCCGTCCAGCGCCGCCGACTCGTACAGATCCTGCGGGATCGCCTGCATCGCGGCCAGATAGATCAGCGCGTTGTAGCCGGTCCACCGCCAGATGACGATCGTGGACACCGCGATCTGCGACGGCCACTTGTCGTTCTGCCAGTCGATCGCGTCGATCCCGACGAAGTGCAGCGCCCAGTTGATCATGCCGTAGTCGCGCCCGAAGAGCAGCACGAAGACGAGCGAGGCGGCCGCGATCGACGTCGCGTACGGCGCGAGCATCGCGACCCGGTAGAAGGTCGAGGCGCGCAGTTTGTAGTTGAGGATGTGGGCGAGGCCCATGGCCATCAGCAGCTGCGGGACGGTCGAGATGATCCCGATGGTCAGGGTGTTCTTCGCCGCGTTCCAGAAGAAGTCGTCGTCGAAGATGCGCGTGTAGTTGCGCATCCCCACCCACGTCATGTCGGTGGGCGCCGTCAGCTCCACCTGGTGCAGCGAGGCCCAGCCCGTGTAGAGCAGCGGGAACAGGCCGAACGCCAGGAACAGCAGGAAGAACGGCGAGACGAACGCGTACGGGCTCCAGCGCTTGTCGCGCTGCCAGCGGCGGGACAGCCGGGCCCGCCGCCGCTCCTCCGCCTCCGTGGAGACGACGGGCGGGCGGCCCGGGGCCGCGCCCCCCTCCTTCACGGGGGGCGCGGCGGTGGTGTGACGGGTGGTCATACGGGTCACTGGTCCAGGCTGTTGTCGATGGTCTTGGTAGCCGCGTCCCAGGCTTCCTGCGCCGACTTGCCCTTCGTCACGAGGATGACGCCGTTCTCGCTCAGACCCTTCATGATGATCTGGTCCTTCGGGCCGATCACCTGCACCGGGGCGGCCTTGGCGGCCTCGGCGAAGAACGTGCCGATGTTCGCCGTGCCGGTCATCTCGTTGGTGGCGCCGGTGACTTCGGGCATCGTGTAGGTGCTGGGCGCGCTCGGGAAGGAGCCCTGCACCTTGAACAGCTTGGCCTGCTGCGCGGGCGCGGTCAGCCAGGCGACGAGCTTCTCGGCCTCCTTCACGTGCTTGCCGCTGGAGGGCACGCCCAGGAAGGAACCGCCCCAGTTGCCGGACTTCGGCGCCACCGCGACGGCCCACTTGCCGGACGACTCGGGCTTCGACTTGCCCTTCAGGGTGCCGAGCATCCACGGCGGGCAGGCGATGGTGGCGAACTTGCTGTTGGCGATCGTCGTGTCCCAGGCCGGCTGGAACTGCGTCTGGGGCTGGACCAGACCCTTCTCGGCGGCCTTGGCGGTCAGGTCGAAGCCGGCCCTGATGGCGGGGTTGGTCTTGTAGATGACCTTGCCGGAGGAGTCGTAGAACTTCTCCTTCTCACTGCTGAGGACCGCGTTCAGCAGACCGCCGGGGGAGTCCATGAAGAACGTGCCGCTGGGCGCCTTCTTCTTGTACTGCTCGCCGACGGTGATGAACTTGTTCCAGTCGCCCGCCCACAGCGCGCCGACCGCCTTGGGGTCGGTGGGCAGACCGGCGGCCTTGAAGAGGTCCGTGCGGTAGCAGAGAGCCATCGGGCCGACGTCGGTGCCGAGTCCGATCGTCTTCTTGTCGCTGGTCGTGGCCTGCGCCCACTTCCAGCTCAGCCAGTTGCTCTCGCTCACGCCCGAGACCTTGGACATGTCCTGGAACTTGTTCGCCTGGGTGCCGACGACCTCGGAGATGTTGGCGACTTCGATGGCCTGGACGTCCTGCAGGCCGCTGTTGGTCGTCAGGTGGTTGACGAGCGCCGGGTAGTAGTTCTCGTTCCGCTCGATGACGTTCTCGGCGATCTTGATGGTCGGGTTGAGTCTCTCGTACTCGGTGTACAGCCCCGCTTCCTTGAAGCCCATCGTGCCGAAAAGACCCAGTGTGATGGTGGTCTTGCCCTTGCCGCTGTCCGACGAGGAACCGTCGGAAGCGTCGTTGCCGCCATCGTCGGCACAGCCGGCCAGCAGCCCGGCGCCCAGCGTCGCGACGGCCGCCAGGACCACCGCCTTGCGGGCGGTTCGGGTACGTGCTCGCATTGCGTCCTCCTGTTGCCCTGACGTGCCGACCCCCCGGCCAACTGCATTGTTGGGCCCGTTAGTTACTCGCTGCGGCTCGGGCGGGGAACGTGCGGGATGTGTATGTGTCAGGTACCGTGGGAGCGCTCCCACAGGTGATGTGTTGAAGAGTCGTCGGTTCGGGCGGGGGTGTCAAGGGTGGGAGCGCGGAAGGATGCGTTCAGTTATCTGCCTGTTAGCTAACTCGGGGAGACAGCGCTTTCGGTCTCTTTCGGCCCGTCCGGCACGGGAGGACGAGGCCCGTTCGGGGCCGGGGCGGGGGTCTGGGGGCGGTGGCCCCCAGGACCGGTGACCGACCCGACGGGACTGTTACATTCCAGGCCAGCACGAAAAGCGGCGGGAAGGCGGAGGCCATGGCAAGCCACGGAACGCGGGGGCGCAGTGGTGGTCGGCCGACCCTCGAAGAGGTGGCCGCACGCGCCGGCGTCGGCCGCGGCACGGTCTCCCGGGTGATCAACGGCTCGCCGAGGGTCAGTGACGCGACCCGCGCGGCGGTGGAGGCGGCGGTCGCCGAGCTCGGCTATGTCCCGAACACCGCCGCCCGCGCTCTCGCCGCCAACCGCACGGACGCGATCGCGTTGGTCGTCCCCGAACCGGAGACGCGTTTCTTCGCGGAGCCGTACTTCTCGGACATGCTGCGCGGCGTGGGCGCGGAGCTGTCCGAGACGGAGATGCAGCTGCTGCTGATCTTCGCGGGCAGCGACCGCGAACGGCGTCGGCTGGCCCAGTACCTGGCGGCGCACCGGGTGGACGGCGTCCTCCTGGTCTCGGTCCACGCCGACGACCCGCTGCCGGATCTGCTGGCCCAGTTGGAGATCCCGGCGGTGATCAGCGGCCCGCGATCCGCCGCGGAGACGCTGCCGTCGGTGGACTCCGACAACTACGGCGGCGGACGCTCGGCGGTCGAGCACCTGCTGTCCCGGGGCCGCACCCGCATCGCCCACATCACCGGCCGCCTGGACGTCTACGGCGCCCAACGGCGTGTCGACGGCTACCGCGACGCCCTGCGCGACGCGGGGTACGCGGCGGACGAAGGCCTCGTCGCGCCGGGCGACTTCACCGAGGAGGGCGGGCACCGCGCGATGCGGGAACTCCTCGCCCGCACCCCGTCCCTGGACGCGGTCTTCGCGGGCTCCGACGTCATGGCGGCCGGCGCCCGGCAGGCCCTGCGCGAGGCGGGCCGCCGCATCCCTGAGGACGTCGCCCTGGTCGGCTACGACGACTCGGCGATCGCCCGCCACATGGACCCGCCCCTGACGAGCGTCCGTCAGCCGATAGAGGAGATGGGCCGCAGAATGCTGGACCTGCTCCTCACCGAGATCGCGGACCGTCGTCCGGCGGTCTCCCGAGGCCTGGAACGACGTCAGGTGGTGCTGGCCACGGAACTGGTGGGCCGGGCCTCGTCCTGACGTTCCTCCGCTCCGGGCGCTCCCGGCGCCCCCGGCGTCAGAGCCGCCACCGGACCTCGCCGTCCTGCTGCTCGGGCGTGGCCGAGAGGCCGGCGGAGCGGGCCACCGCCGCCGACGCGTGGTGGTCCGGGTGGACGTGGGCGACGATCGTGCGCACGCCCTGCTTCCGCAGCCAGCCGACGAGGGCCGTCGCCGCCTCGGAGGCGAGGCCGCGGCCCTGCCAGGGGGTGCCGACGACCCAGGCGATCTCCGCGGTGTCGCCCCGGTCCGTGATCGTCGCCTGGACGGTGCCGGTCAGTCGGTCGGCGTCGCGCAGCCGCAGGACCCAGTTGCACCAGGAGACGGCCGGGTCCGGGGAACCGGCGACGAGGCGTTCGTAGCGGCTGCGCAGGGCCTGCGGGGTGCCGGGTTCGCCGCCGATGAAGGTGTGCAGGGCGGGGTCGGCCAGGACGGCCGCCATCTCCGGCGCGTGTTCGACGCGCAGGGGGAGGAGGTCGAGCCGGGCGGTGTCGATCGGCTCGGCATGGACGACTGGACCTGACCGCATGATCGCTCCCATGAGCAGTCCCGGGAAACGCATCAGCCGGTGACCTCCCTTACGGGAAGTCACCGGCTGATGACTCAGGGTGAGTGACGGGACTCGAACCCGCGGCATCCTGGACCACAACCAGGTGCTCTACCAGCTGAGCTACACCCACCACGTTCGGTAGTTGGACTTTGTGGTCTCCCTACCGGCCGAGAAAAAGTGTACAGGGTCCGAAGGGGTGCTCGCGCACGGCTTTTCCGGGACCGCCCCGGCGCCCCTACGGGGCGGGCAGGACGTGCTTCGCGGCGATCGACTTCGCCGTGTCGGAGTCCGGTCCGGGCTGCGCCACGAAGACGGCCTCGCGGTAGTAGCGCAGTTCCGCGATGGACTCGCGGATGTCGGCGAGCGCGCGGTGGTTGCCGTTCTTCTCCGGGCTGTTGAAGTACGCCCGCGGGTACCAGCGCCGGGCGAGCTCCTTGATCGACGACACGTCGACGATCCGGTAGTGGAGGTAGTCCTCCAGGGCGGTCATGTCCCGTGCCAGGAACCCGCGGTCGGTGCCGACGGAGTTTCCGCACAGGGGAGCCTTGCCCGGCTCCTTCACATGCTCCCGTACATATGTCAGGACCTGCTGCTCGGCCTCCGCCAGCGTCGTCCCGCCGGCCAGCTCGTCGAGCAGTCCGGACGTGGTGTGCATCTGGCGCACCACCTCCGGCATCGTCTCCAGTGCCTTGGCCGGCGGGCGGATGACGATGTCCACGCCGTCACCGAGGATGTTCAGCTCGGAGTCGGTGACGAGGGCGGCTACCTCGATGAGAGCGTCGTCGGACAGCGAGAGGCCGGTCATCTCGCAGTCGATCCACACCATGCGATCGTTCATGCGACCACCCTAAAGCTGGCGTCGGCTTTTGAGATGCCCCGCGTTCGTGCGGGCCTCGTCCTCAAGCGCCGGACGGGCTGAAATGCCTCACCCGTCCGGCGCTTTTGAGGGTCATGCCCCGGTCACGTCCCGCTGCGCTGCCCCGGCAGGCTCGCTCGCGAGGTCGCGTACGCGTCGCGGGCGTGTTCCGACGGCAGGGACGCCACCGCGGCCGTACGCCTGAGCTGCGGGGGCACCGGCCCCGGCCCCTCAGGGTGCAGCGACGGAGGCGGCGGTGGCGGTGACGACGGCTCGCTGTCCGTCGAGCGTTCGCTCTGCGGTCTGCGCGCCCGGTACGCCGCCCGGTACGCCGCCGGCGACGAGCCGAGCTGACGGCGGAAGTGGCCGCGCAGGGCCACCGGCGAGCGGAAGCCGCAACGACCCGCGACCTCGTCCACCGAGTAGTCCGACGTCTCCAGCAGCCGCTGCGCCTGGAGCACCCGCTGGGTGATCAGCCACTGGAGCGGCGCGCTGCCGGTCAGCGACCGGAAGCGGCGGTCGAAGGTGCGGCGGCTCATATAGGCGCGTGCCGCCAGCGTCTCCACGTCGAACTGCTCGTGGAGGTGTTCCAGCGCCCAGGCGACGACCTCGGCCAGCGGGTCGGCGCCGATCTCCTCTGGTAAAGACCGGTCGAGGTAGCGCTCCTGGCCGCCCGATCGGCGCGGTGGCACCACCAGCCGCCGGGCCAGCGCGCCCGCCGCCTCGTTACCGTGATCCGTCCGCACGATGTGCAGACACAGGTCGATTCCGGCCGCGGTGCCGGCCGACGTCAGTACGTCGCCGTCGTCCACGAAGAGCTCTCGTGGATCCACGTGGACCGACGGATAGCGCTTGGCCAGCGTCGGCGCGTACATCCAGTGTGTGGTGGCCGGACGGCCGTCCAGCAGACCTGCGGCGGCCAGCACGAACGCGCCGGTGCACAGGCCCACGATGCGGGCACCCTCTTCGTGCGCCCGGCGCAACGCGTCGAGCGCGTCCTCCGGTGGCGGCGAGGTGATCGAACGCCAGGCCGGCACGACGACCGTGCCCGCCCGCGCGATCGCCTCCAGGCCATGTGGCGCGGTGAGTTCCAGGCCCCCTGTGGTCCGCAGCGGGCCCTCTTCGCCGCCGCACACCAGCAAGCGGTAGCGCGGCACGCCGGCGTCCTGGCGGTCAATCCCGAACACCGACAGCGGAATGGAACTCTCGAAGATGGGGCCGCCGCTGAACAGCAGCACCGCGACGATCTCCTTGCGGCGT
This sequence comes from Streptomyces sp. NPDC050263, assembly GCF_040655955.1. Taxonomy (NCBI): domain Bacteria; kingdom Bacillati; phylum Actinomycetota; class Actinomycetes; order Kitasatosporales; family Streptomycetaceae; genus Streptomyces; species Streptomyces sp. NPDC050263. Next base: position 24,138 of record NZ_JBFAKW010000071.1, read on the forward strand.
CGCCCGGACAGTTTCCGGGCCGCGGCTTCCGGCGCGGCAGTGGAGTCGTGGCTCATCCTGCTAAGCCCCCCTCGGTGGTCGCGGCTCCTCGGTTGTGTCGCTCCTGCACGTTTCCCCTCGGTCCTGCACGAGTCCCCCGCCGTAGACAGTCAAGATCGAATCTACTGTGTCGCATGATGCCGGCGTGGCCAGTTCACCACCCGGCGGATTGTCGACATGGCAACTTGGCGTGAAGCATTCGATCACGAAGCGTTGCACTCGTGGGCCGTGCAGGGAAGTGCGCCTCGGTCCGGTGGCCAATCCCCGTAGGGTGCGCAGGGCCCCTGAGGCCCTTTCCGTGCAGGTGGAACGGGGGGTGGGGGGTGGTTACGGCAAGGGATGCACAGTGACGGGAAGTTGGCTGAAAACCAGCGTGTCCGTGCGTGAAAACCGGTCAACCGACCGGTGAGTTTCCTCCGGAGTGACGACCGCCACGGTGCGACCCCGTTCCGGTGCGCTGATGGCGCCCCCGGTGGTGCGCCCGGGGCGCGTCCTCCTCGGTGAGCAAGCGGGCCGCGCAGCGCTCGGACCGGCGCAGCAGCAGTCGGCAGACGGCCGTGACGGCCGCGAGCCCGAGGGCGGTGCCGGCGGTGCCCGCAAGCGAGGTGCCGTACCAGAGGAGGACCACCGGAACCAGGACACAGCTGAAGGCCGCCCAGCGGATCAGATCGGTCGTCCGGTCGTCGCCGGGGCAGGGCTCGGGATGGGCGTGGGACGAGGGCACGGGGCGGGCTCCTTCCTGGGGCGGCGGTGCGGTGGCGGGGTGACGGCGGTGGGGTGTGCGGCCGGGTGCGGGCCCGGGGCGGCCGGGGTGCACCGAGTTCAACGCCTGCTTGAGCGGACGGTCACTGCCGCCGGTCGGTTCCGTGTAAATGAATCCTGTGCAAACCGCCTGTACGGGGCAGCAACCATTGCGTTACGGGCGTCCGCTCGTGCATGCTCCCTGGAACCCTCACCGAGGGCGTGCGGGCTCTGGGCCCAGGAGGCGTGCCGCCGTACCCTTGGGGGTATGGGGTTGGGAAGATGATTCCCGGACAGCTCCGCCGCTCACCGCCGTCCACCCGTATAAGGATCGATTCGCCGAGACAGTCATGGCCGGTCACGAATTCTTCGAACCCGCGGACCGCAAGCGGCCCGTCGCCGACCCCACGGCGGCCGAGCCCCTGGCGGCGGAAGAGACACGCCCCGCCTGCGACCCCGCCTTCAAGCACGGCGTGGTCGTGGGCTTCGACGGCTCCACGTCCAGCGAACGCGCCCTCGCGTACGCCATCGGCATGGCCCACCGCTCCGGCGCGGGCCTGATCATCGTCCATGTCGCCAACCGGCTGCCCACCACGGTGTGGGCAGGCTGTGAGCCGCCCGTCTTCGTCGATGTGCCGGACCACCGCACCGAGGTGCTCGGTCTGGAGCTCGCGTGCGCGGAGTACCTCGCGGAGGTGCCGTGGATCCTCGTCGAGCGCGGTGGCGACATCTGCCATGAACTCGAGGAAGTGGGGCGGGAGTACGAGGCCGACGCGATCGTCGTCGGCTCGACGCACGGCATCGTGGGGCGGATCTTCGGGTCCGTCGCCGGGCGGCTCGCCAAGCGGGCGAAGCGGCCCGTCGTTGTCATTCCGTAACTCGCCGTTCTCCCAGGTGAGATGAGATCTGGGTACCTCCGGCTCCTTTTGTGCGCAGTTACTGCGCAGGGTGCGCGCGGCATAAATCTACTGGCGCGCAGGAGTGTTTGTGCCCTTGTGAAGGGCATATACCGCTCACACAACTGCACAGGCATGAAGGGAGCCCGCCGTGGACAACGACGTCTCTGCGGGAAGCAGCACCACCACGATCGCCGGCCGACTCGCCCTGGGCGTCACCCTGTTGGCGTTCGGGCTCGGGTACACCGACCTCATCGACGGCGTGACGGCTGCGGACGCCGTATCCATCGCCCATTACATCGGCGGCGTCGCGCTGTTCGTCGCCGGCCTGTTCGCCCTGCGTGAGCGGGACACGGCCGCCGGCACCGCCTACACCGTCCTGGGCGCCTTCTGGTTCACCTGGGCGGTCTCCGCCGGGACCCAGGTCTCCGACAACGCCGCGGGGCTCTTCCTGCTCCTGTTCGCCCTCGTGGCGCTCTCCCTGACCCTCGCCGGCGGCGACCAACTCGGCCAGGGCGTCTACGGGTTGTTCTGTGTGGCGCTCGTGCTGATGGCTGTCGCCCGGTTCGCCGGCAGCGACGGTCTGACCAAGGTCGGCGGCTGGTTCGCCGTCGCGGCCGGTGCGGTCGCGTGGTACGCGGCCACGGCGGCCCTGGCTCACTGGCCCACTGCGCTCTCGCGACGTGCTGCCCGTCCCGGTGTGACGGCCGCGGGCTGAACTCGGCAGCCGTGCCGGGGGGTTGGGCTTCCCCGGCGAACGGAGGCCCCCCACGTGGACGGTGGCATCACGTGGGGGGCCGTCCGGTGTTCCGGCCGCTGCGGGCCGGTGGGGCTGCTCGCGCCCCTTGACCGCTCTACTCGACCGTCACCGACTTGGCGAGGTTGCGGGGCTTGTCGATGTCCCTGCCGAGGGCCTTCGCCGTGTAGTAGGCGAGGAGTTGGAGGGGGATGCCCATGAGGATGGGGTCGAGTTCGTCCTCGTTCTTGGGGACGACGATCGTCTGGTCGGCCTTCTCCTGGTCCTGGTGGGCGACCGCGATGATCCGGCCGCTGCGGGCCTTGATCTCCTCCAGGGCGGCGCGGTTCTTCTCCAGCAGGTCGTCGTTCGGGACGATGGCGACCGTCGGCAGCGCGGGCTCGATGAGGGCCAGCGGGCCGTGCTTGAGCTCGGAGGCCGGGTAGGCCTCGGCGTGGATGTACGAGACCTCCTTGAGCTTCAGGGAGGCCTCACGGGCGACCGGGTAGCCCCGGACGCGGCCGATGAAGAGCATCGAGCGGGCCTCGGCGAGATCCTCGGCCAGCTTCTCGATCTCCGCCTCCTGCTCCATGATCTCGGCGATCTGCGCGGGCAGCTTGCGCAGGCCCTCGATGATCCGCTTGCCGTCGCGCACGGAGAGGTCGCGGGTGCGGCCCAGGTGCAGGGCGAGCAGCGCGAAGGCCACCGTGGTGTTGGTGAAGCACTTGGTGGAGACCACGCAGACCTCGGGGCCCGCGTGCACGTACACGCCGCCGTCCGCCTCGCGGGCGATCGCCGAGCCGACCACGTTGACCACGCCCAGCACCCGCGCGCCCTTGCGCTTCAGCTCCTGGACGGCGGCCAGCACGTCGTAGGTCTCACCGGACTGGGAGACGGCGATGTAGAGGGTGTCGGGGTCCACGACCGCGTTGCGGTAGCGGAACTCGGACGCCGGCTCGGCGTCGGCGGGGATGCGGGCGAGCTCCTCGATCATCTGGGCGCCGATCATGCCCGCGTGGTAGGAGGTGCCGCAGCCGAGGATCTTGACGCGGCGGATCTGGCGCGCCTCGCGGGCGTCCAGGTTGAGGCCGCCGAGGTGCACGGTGGAGAAGCGGTCGTCGATGCGGCCGCGCAGCACGCGGTCCACGGCGTCGGCCTGCTCGTGGATCTCCTTGTGCATGTAGGTGTCGTGGCCGCCCATGTCGTAGGAGGCGGCCTCCCACTCCACGGTGGTGGGCTCGGCGGTGGTGCGGGTGCCCTCGGTGGTGTAGGTGCGGAAGTCGTCGGCCTTGAGGGTGGCCATCTCGCCGTCGTCGAGCGTGACGATCTGGCGGGTGTGGGCGACCAGGGCGGCGATGTCCGAGGCGACGAACATCTCCTTCTCGCCGATGCCGAGGACGACCGGCGAGCCGTTGCGGGCGACGACGATGCGGTCGTTGAAGTCGGCGTGCATGACGGCGATGCCATAGGTGCCCTCGACCACGCGCAGCGCCTCGCGGACCTTGTCCTCCAGCTTCTCCTGCTGGGAGCGGGCGATGAGGTGCACGAGGACCTCGGTGTCCGTCTCGGAGAGGAACTCGACGCCGTCGGCCTCGAGCTTCTTCCGCAGGTCGGAGGCGTTGTCGATGATGCCGTTGTGGACGACGGCGACCTTGAGGTCGGCCGACATGTGCGGGTGGGCGTTCACGTCGGAGGGGGCGCCGTGGGTGGCCCAGCGGGTGTGGGCGATGCCGGTCGTGCCCTTGAAGCGCGCCGGGACCTTGGCCTCCAGGTCACGGACGCGGCCCTTGGCCTTGACCATCTTCAGGCCGGCCGTCTTCGGGGAGGTGACGACGATGCCCGCCGAGTCGTAGCCGCGGTACTCGAGCCGCTGGAGCCCCTCCAGCAGCAGCGGGGCCACGTCGCGCTTCCCGATGTATCCGACGATTCCGCACATATATAGGTATCCCCAAGCTTTCAGGTCAGCCGTGGAACGGCCGTGGATCAGCCGTAGACCATGCGACGCAGTTGCCTGAGCGTGAGCTCAGGCGGTGCGACCGCCCGGTATTTCAGATCCGCCTCGATCCGTTCGAAGATCTCCGCGTTCACCAGGCCCTGGGCCTGGAGCTCGCGGTGGCGGCGACGGACGTAGTCCTCGGTCGTCTCGTCGAAGTAGGCGAGCACGTCCTGGATCACCCGCAGTGCCTCGCCCCGCTGGAGGGGCGTGGACCGCATCAGATGATCAACAAGTTCGTCGTGCACCCGGTAGATCCTGAGGGACGCGCGCGGGTTTCGCAAGAAACCTGCCCGATTTCGGGCAGGCGCCTGTTAAGAAGCCTTGGGTGAACCTTGAATGTGTTATGAGGGCCTGTTCGTGAACCGTCCACTCGGCGTCTTGCGGTCCGTCGCCCGGGGCGACGAGTTTCAGACGTCATGGACACTCCTCGCATGGGCGTACCCGAGCAGCTCGCCGAGCGCATGAGCATGGCGGAGCAGCACGAGTACCTGCGCGCAAGACTCTCCCGCCGCACGATGATCCGCGGCGGTGCGGTCACCCTGGGCACTGTCACGGGTGGCGCGTTCGTGACCGGCGCCGCCCAGGCCGCCGTACCGACGCAGAGCCCGAAGACCACCCCGGCCGCCGAGCACGTCGACGGAGCCCTCGTCGCTCCCTTCGGCCGCCACCTCGCCTACGGCAACGACCCGCGCACCGAGATCACCGTCTCGTGGCAGGTCCCGGTCGCGGTGAAGAAGCCCTTCATCCGCATCGGCGTCCACCCCTGGGACCTCTCCCGCAGGATCGAGGCCGAGGTGCGCACGCTGTTCACCCCGACCGGCGTCGGCGCGAGCGGCAACCACACCCAGTACTACCTGCACGCCAAGCTCACCCACCTCAAGCCGGGCAAGACGTACTACTACGGCGTCGGCCACGCCGGCTTCGACCCGGCCGCCGCGCACCTGCTCGGCACCCTGGGCACCTTCACCACCGCCCCCGCGCACAAGGAGCCGTTCACCTTCACCGCCTTCGGCGACGAGGGCGTCAGCTACCACGGGCTGGCCAACAACAGTCTTCTCCTCGGCCAGAACCCGGCCTTCCACCTGCACGCCGGCGACATCGCCTACGCCGACCCGGCCGGTGCGGGCAAGACCGCCGACACCGGCTTCGACTCGCGGATCTGGGACCAGTTCCTCGCCCAGACCGAGTCCGTCGCCAAGTCCGTCCCGTGGATGCCGGCCTACGGCAACCACGACATGGAGGCCTGGTACTCCCCGAACGGCTACGGCGGCGAGGAGGCCCGCTGGAGCCTCCCGGACAACGGCCCCGACAAGAAGAACCTGCCGGGCGTCTACTCCTTCGTCTACGGCAACACGGCGGTCATCTCGCTGGACGCCAACGACATCTCCTTCGAGATCCCGGCCAACCTCGGCATCTCCGGCGGTACCCAGACCAAGTGGCTCGAAGGTCAGCTGAAGAAGTTCCGGGCGTCCGAGGACGTCGACTTCGTCGTGGTCTTCTTCCACCACTGCGCCTACTGCACCTCCACCGCGCACGCCTCGGAGGGGGGCGTGCGCCAGGAGTGGGTGCCGCTGTTCGAGAAGTACACGGTGGACCTGGTCATCAACGGTCACAACCACCAGTACGAGCGCACCGACGTCATCAAGAAGGGCGCGGTCGCCAAGAAGCTCCCGATCGGCGGCACGGCGTACCCCGAGACCGAGGGCGTCGTCTACGTGACGGCGGGCGCGGCCGGCCGCAGCCTGTACGCGTTCACCGCCCCGCTGTCCTACGAGGGCCACGAGAACGAGGTCGACTCGGTCGCCTCCTTCATCAACACCAAGGACGGCAAGGTCGACGAGACCGTCACCTGGTCGCGCGTGCGCTACCTCGACTACTCGTTCCTGCGCGTCGACGTCACCCCGGCGTCGAAGGGCCGCACCGCCACGCTGACGGTGCGCGGCATCGCCGAGAGCGGTGAGCAGGTCGACCACTTCACGGTGGCCCGCAAGGCGAAGTAGTTCCCGGGTGCGCCCGGAAGGCGGGGCGCACGCTTCCTGACACCCGCAGGCGGTCCTCGGGCGCTCTACAGGCGCCTGAGGACCGCCTGTTTGGCCATGGCGAACTCGTCGTCCGTCAGGATCCCGTCCCGGTGCAGCTCGCCCAGCTCCCGCAGCCGGCGCAGCAACGCGTCGTGGTCGTCCCCGGAGCCGCCGGGGGAGGCGGCGGAGGCAGGGGAGGCGGGGGAGGGCTCCAGAGGGACGGCGTCGTCGGGGGCGGCGGCCGGATGCGGCAGCCGGGCCTGGACCGCCGCCGCGACCAGCGCCATCAGCGGGTCCTTCTTGAACCCCCACAGCTCGACGGCGTTGGAGTCGTACTTCGGCGGGGCCTCGGTGGGCGCGCCCCGCACGCTGAACCGCAGATGGCCGTTCTCCAGGCCGACCGCCGGCTGCCATGCGACGCCGATGATGTCCGCCACCCCGATCGTGCGGGCCCCGGCGGCGGACTTCGCGTCCTCCGTCTTCCAGTTCCACTCCAGCCGGACCCGGTCGCCGTCGAAGCTCGCCGTGCCGTCCCCGGCGGCGACCGTGACCGGCACGGACGGCCCCGGCAGCAGGTAGGCGTCCACCGGGCCGGTCGGCACCCGGTCCAGGGTCAGCGCGTGGCGCACCTCGTCCACGAAGTACTCGGCGACCCCGTACCGGTCGGACTCCACGGTCAGCTGATACGGGTCGTGCGGCTCGGTCAGCCGGCCGCCGGTGGCCAGCAGCAGGGGGTCGGAGCCGTCCCGCAGCCGCAGCCTGAGCCGCCCGGTCTTCTTGCCCTGCTCGAAGGAGATCCCCGCCAACGCCCCCAGGGGGACGGTCAGTTCACCCAGTTCCCGGCGCAGCGGCGAGACGCCCTTGTCCCGGCCCGGCGTCAGCCGCAGCGCGTCACCGTCGAAGACCCAGGTGCCGTCCCTCTGGATGATTTCTGCCATGCCGGAGATTGTTCCACCGGTTCCAGCGGTTCCACACGAGAACAGAATGGTCTATACCTATAGTGGTCTATACCCATTTCGAAACCCATGTCGAAGGGAGCCCAGGGTGAAACGGCATCACAGAACGACGCCCCGTACGAGCCGACTTCTCGGTTCGCTGCTGCTCGTGGCGGCGGCCGGCGTCTTCGCCGTCGGAGCGACACCGGCGCCCGGCCCGGCGCCCGGGACCGCCACCCCGCTCGCCCGCGTGGTCCCGGCCCCCGCCTCGGTCTCCCCGGGCGGATCCCCGTACCGCATCACCCGGGACACGCAGATCCGGGTGGACGACTCGCGTGAGGTCCGCCGGATCGGCGAGTACCTCGCGGACGTCCTGCGGCCCTCCACCGGCTACCGCCTGCCGGTCACCGCGCACGGTCGCGGCGGCATCCGACTCCGGCTCGGCCAGGGACCGTTCGGCGCCGAGGGCTACCGGCTCGACAGCGGCCGCGGCGGGGTCACGATCACCGCCCGCGAGCCCGCAGGCCTCTTCCACGGGGTCCAGACCCTGCGTCAACTGCTGCCCTCGGCCGTCGAGAAGGACTCGGTGCAGCGCGGCCCCTGGCTCGTCGCGGGCGGCACCGTCCAGGACGCCCCCCGGTACGCGTACCGCGGCGCGATGCTCGACGTCTCCCGGCACTTCTTCACCGTCGCCCAGGTCGAGCGGTACATCGACCAGCTGGCCCTCTACAAGGTCAACAAGCTGCATCTGCACCTCAGCGACGACCAGGGCTGGCGCATCGCGATCGACTCCTGGCCCCGGCTCGCCGCCCACGGCGGCTCCACCCAGGTCGACGGCGGCCCCGGCGGCCACTACACCAAGGCCGACTACCAGGAGATCGTCCGGTACGCGGCCTCGCGCTACCTGGAGGTCGTCCCCGAGATAGACATGCCCGGCCACACCAACGCCGCCCTCGCCTCGTACGCCGAACTGAACTGCGACGGCGTCGCGCCCCCGCTCTACACGGGCACCGACGTCGGCTTCAGCTCGCTCTGCGTCGACAAGGACGTCACGTACGACTTCGTGGACGACGTCATCCGCGAGCTGGCCGCGCTCACGCCGGGCAAGTACCTGCACATCGGCGGGGACGAGGCGCACTCCACCAGCCACGAGGACTACGTGAAGTTCATGGACCGGGTGCAGCCGCTCGTCGCCAAGTACGGCAAGACGGTCATGGGCTGGCACCAGCTCACCGGCGCGACCCCGGCGAAGGGCGCGCTCGCCCAGTACTGGGGACTGGACGACACCGACGCCGAGGAGAAGGCGCAGGTGGTGAAGGCCGCGAAGAACGGTACGGGGATCGTGCTGTCGCCGGCCGACCGGATCTACCTCGACATCAAGTACACCGAGGACACCCCGCTGGGCCAGGACTGGGCCGGCCTGGTCGAGGTGAAGCGGGCGTACGACTGGGATCCGGGCACCTACCTCGCCGGGATGCCCGCCTCCGCCGTCCGGGGCGTCGAGGCGCCCCTGTGGACCGAGACGATCGTGACCAGCGCCGACCTCGAGTACATGGCCTTCCCGCGGCTGGCGGGCGCCGCCGAACTCGGCTGGTCGCCGGCGGCCACGCACGACTGGGACGCCTACAAGGTGCGGCTCGCGGCCCAGGGACCGCGCTGGGACGCGCTCGGGATCTCGTACTACAGGTCGCCCCAGGTGCCCTGGCCGACGAGCTGAGCACAGGCTGACGGGGCGAGCGAGCACAGGCGGACGGCTCCCCGGGGACCGTACCCGGGGAGCCGTCCGCTGTGATCAGAACCCCGTGACGGGATTCTTCAGGGTTCCGATCAGCTGGAGGGCGCCCGACGGGTCCGCCAGGTCCACCATCTGCTCGTTGTCGCGCAGTTGGAGGCGGTTCAGGCAGGACAGCGCGAACTCTAGGGGCGCGGGGAACTGCGCGCCCAGCCGCAACCGGACCCGCAGCCACCCCACAACCTCAAGTCACCCTGTCTCAGGCGACCTTCTTCGCCTTCTCGAGAGCCTCGGCGAGGTTCTCCAGCAGCGGCACGCACTTCGCATACGACAGGATCGGCTCCGGCGACCGGGCGATGACCTGCCCGGCCTTCACCGCAGGCAGCTTCTTCCACGTCGCCTCGGTGATCGCCGAAGGCTGGATCGTCGACGAGCGATCGTCCATCATGATGATGTCCGCCGCGTACTTGTCGACGTTCTCCCAGCTCAGCGACTCGTACCAGCCACCGCCCTGTGCCTTCGCGCTCTCCGGCGGCTCGACGAAGGTCACGCCGAGGGCCTTGAAGTACTCCAGGTCGATGGAGAGGTTGGTGCCGGAGACGTAGAACAGGTCGGCGCTCGCGGAACCGGCCATCACCTTGATGTCGGGCTTGGCCTTCGCGGCGGCGCGCAGACGGGCGGCCGCGTCCTCGAACTTCTTCTTGGCGTCGGTGACGGCGGTCGTCGTCAGGTCCGCGCCGAGGGACTCCGCCAGCGCCCACATGCGCTCCAGCGGAGCGGTCAGCCGGCGGTCGTAGACGGAGACCCCGACGCTCGGAGCGAGCTTCGCGATCTTGTCCTTGGAGGCCTCGGGGACGTACCAGAGGGTGCCGGCGCTGTCGAACATGGTGGAGATGAGCACGTCGGGCGCGAGGGCCGCGTACTTCTCGACGTTGAACTCGTCCCAGACGTTGCCGAGGACCGTCACCTTGGTGACGTCCATGTCGCCGGCCTGGACGTCCGCCTTGCCGTCGGCCGTCGTGGTCGGGCCGAACACGCCCTTGACCTGGATGCCGTAGTCGTGGAGGGCGGCGCCGACGCCGGTGAAGGCGACGATGTTCGCGGGGATCTTGTCGAGCTTCACCGTGGTGCCGCGGTCGTCCTTGAACGTCCAGGGCCCGGACTTGGCCGAGGCTCTCGCCGCCGCCGATTGCGAGCCGCCGCTGCTCGCGTCGTCGTCCCCGCAGGCGGCGAGCACGGCGCCGAGGCCGAGGGCGCCGCCTGCGGCGAGGATGCCGCGGCGGGTAGGGCGAGCGGCTCTGGCGTTGGACATGTGTCTGGCTACCTTCGAACGGGGTGGATCACCCGGGGACGATTCGGAACGAAGGTTAGCCTAACCTAAGCTCATGTCCAGGGGTGCCCGCTCTCTGTGTCATACCTGTGTATTGAAGGCGTGGAGGGTTTCGGGAGGCTGTTTCAGATATGAGATCGCCGATGGCCCCGCGGAAGCGAAGACGTGCGGGGCCCGTCCGGGTCAGCCCGTCAGTCCCAACTCGCGGGCGATCAGCATCCGTTGCACCTCGCTCGTGCCCTCGCCGATCTCCAGGATCTTGGAGTCGCGCCACATCCGGGCCACCGGATACTCGTTCATGAAGCCGTAGCCGCCGTGGACCTGGGTCGCGTCGCGGGCATTGTCGACGGCGATCGTCGACGAGTACAGCTTCGCCAGGGCGGCCTCCTTCTTGAAGGGGTCGCCGGCCACCAGCCGTGAGGCCGCGTCCCGCCAGGCCAGACGGGAGGTGTGGGCCTTCATCTCCATGTCGGCGATCTTGAACTGGATCGCCTGGTTCGCGCCGATCGGACGACCGAACGCCTCGCGTTCCTTGGCGTACTTCACCGACTCGTCCACACAGCCCTGCGCCAGCCCGGTCGCCAGGGCCGCGATGGCGATGCGGCCCTCGTCGAGGATCCGAAGGAACTGCGCGTACCCGCGGCCCTCCTCGCCCAGCAGGTTCGCCGCCGGGACGCGGACGTCGGCGAAGGACAGCTCGCGGGTGTCGGAGGCGTTCCAGCCGACCTTGGAGTAGGGCGCCGCGACCGTGAAGCCCGGGGTGCCGGACGGAACGATGATCGCCGAGATCAGCGGCCGGCCGTCCGGCCCCCGGCCGGTCACCGCCGTGACCGTGACCAACCCGGTGATGTCGGTACCGGAGTTGGTGATGAAGCACTTGGTGCCGTTGATCACCCATTCGTCCGTGTCGGGGTCGCGACGGGCCGTCGTCCGGGTGGCTCCCGCGTCCGAGCCGCCGTCCGGCTCGGTCAGGCCGAACGCGCCCAGCAACTCGCCGGAGCACAGCCGCGGCAGCCACTGACGCTTCTGCTCCGGCGTGCCGAAGAGATGGATCGGCATGGCGCCCAGCGAGACGCCCGCCTCCAACGTGATCGCCACCGACGAGTCGACGCGCGCGAGTTCCTCCAGCGCGATGCCGAGGGCGAGGTAGTCGCCGCCCATGCCGCCGTACTCCTCGGGGAACGGCAGCCCGAACAGGCCCATGCGGCCCATCTCGCGGACGATCTCGTAGGGGAACTCGTGGCGCTCGTAGAAGTCGCCGATCTTCGGCGCGACGACGTCGTGCGCGAACTCCTCGACCGTGCGGCGGAGTTCTTCCAGCTCGGGGGAGAGGCGGTGGTCCATGGTCGTTCACTCCTGGTGGGAGAGGGCGCGGACGGTGCGGGACGGGCTGGGTCGGCCCAGTCGTTCGGCCATCCACTCGCTTGTGGCGACGAGACGGCCGAGGTCGACCCCGGTGTCGATGCCGAGGCCCTGCAGCATCCACACGAGGTCTTCGGTGGCGAGGTTGCCGGTGGCGGACTTCGCGTAGGGGCAGCCGCCGAGACCGCCCGCCGAGGCGTCGACGGTGGTCACGCCGTGCTGGAGCGCGGCGAGGGTGTTGGCCAGCGCCTGGCCGTAGGTGTCGTGGAAGTGCACGGCCAACGCGCCCGTGGGCACGCCCTGTTCGTTCAGCGCGGTCAGCAGCGACCGGACGTGCCCCGCGGTGGCCACGCCGATCGTGTCGCCCAGGCTCAGTTCGTCGCAGCCCAGGTCCAGCAGGGCGCGGCAGACCCGGACGACCTGGTCGACCGGGACCGCGCCCTCCCAGGGGTCGCCGAAGCACATGGAGAGGTAGCCGCGCACCCACACGTCCTCGGCCTTCGCCCGGGCCACCACCGGCTCGAACATGGCCAGCGCCTCGTCCACCGTGCGGTTGAGGTTGGCCTTCGCGAAGGACTCGGTGGCGCTGGCGAACACGGCGACGCGGCGCGCGCCCAGCGCGAAGGCACGGTCGAGCCCGCGTTCGTTCGGCACCAGGACCGGCAGCTCCGCCGACAGGTCGCAGACCAGCGGGAACAGCTGCTCGGCGTCGGCGAGTTGGGGCACCCACTCGGGGTGGACGAAGCTGGTGGCCTCGATGGTGGTGAGACCGGCGTCGGCGAGGCGGCGGACGAACTCCGCCTTGACGGCCGTCGGCACGGTCGACTTCTCGTTCTGCAGACCGTCGCGAGGGCCGACCTCGTGGATGCGCACCCGCGCGGGCAGCTCCGGGGCCGGTACGACCATGGGGAGTGTCACTGGGCCTCCTCTGTCTGTGCCAGTGCCTCTGTCTGTGCCTCTGCCTCTGCCTCTGCCTCTGCCTCTGTCTGTGTCTGTGCCTGTGCCTGTGTCTGTGCCTCTGTTGGGGCGATGACGGCCAGTACCTGGTCCATGGCGACCGTCGTGCCCGGGGTCACGTCGAGTTCGGCGACCGTGCCGGCGTGCGGGGCGCAGATGACGTGCTCCATCTTCATCGCCTCGACGACCAGCAGGCTCTGTCCCGCGGCCACTTCGTCCCCCACGGCCACCTTGACGACCGTGACGGTGCCGGGCATGGGCGCGGTGAGCGAGTCGGCGCCCGCGTGGGCCCCTCGGCCGAGGGAGGCGGCGACCGGGTCGTGGTCGCGCACCTGCCAGGCGTCGCCGTCGCGGCCCAGCCAGTCGGCGGCGCGGTGGAACGTGTGGCGGACGCCGTCCAGGGTGATGCAGACCCGGTCGTCCGTGACGGTGTGCGTGCCGTGTCCCTCGTGGATGACGGGTTCGAGTCCCGGCACCCGGAGGGGGAAGCCGACGGGCCGGGGCGCGCCGCCCAGCCGCCAGCCGCTCGGCACCGAGAACGGGTCGGTCCAGCCCTCGCCCGTGGGCCGCAGGGCGTCGAGCCGTACGGCCGCCGCCGCCTCGTACACCTCCGGCGGTACGTCCGTGCGGACGAGCCCGTCCGCCTCCCGTTCCACCAGCCCCGTGTCCAACTCGCCCGCCACCACCGCCGGATGGGCCAGCAGCCGACGCAGGAAGCCCGCGTTGGTCTGCACGCCCAGCGTGACCGTCCCGGCGAGGGCCGCCCGGAGCTTTCTGAGCGCGGTCTCCCGGTCGGGGCCGTAGGCGATCACCTTGGACAGCATCGGGTCGTACAGGCTGCCGACCTCCGTGCCCTCGCTGAGCCCGGAGTCGGTGCGCACGCCGTCGCCCTGCGGTTCGCGCAGCCGCAGCACCGTCCCCCCGGAGGGGAGGAACCCGCGCGCGGGGTCCTCGGCGCAGATCCGCGCCTCGACCGCGTGCCCGGTCAGCCGGACGTCCTCCTGCCCGAAGGACAGGGGCTCACCGGCCGCCACCCGCAGCTGCCACTCCACCAGATCGAGCCCGGTGACCAGCTCCGTCACCGGATGCTCCACCTGGAGCCGGGTGTTCATCTCCATGAAGTGGTAGGACGACGGGTCGACGCCCGGCACGATGAACTCCACCGTGCCCGCGCCCCGGTACCCGCAGGAGCGCGCCGCCTGGACCGCCGCCGCGCCCATCGCGGCCCGGGTCGGCTCGTCGAGCAGCACACTCGGCGCCTCCTCGACGACCTTCTGGTGCCGTCGCTGCAGCGAGCACTCGCGCTCGCCGAGGTGGACGACGTTCCCGTGGCCGTCGGCCAGGATCTGGATCTCGATGTGCCGGGGGCGGTCCACCCAGCGCTCGACGAGCAGCGTGTCGTCGCCGAAGGAGGCGCGGGCCTCGCGGCGGGCGGCGGCGATCTCCTCGTCCAGCACGGACAGATCCCGCACCAGGCGCATGCCCTTGCCGCCCCCGCCCGCCGACGGCTTGAGCAGCACGGGCGCGCCCAGCTCGCGGGCGGCCTCGGCCAGGTCGGGGTCGCGCCCGCCGGGGACCACCGGCACGCCTGCGGCCTGCACGGTCTCCTTGGCGCGGATCTTGTCGCCCATGAGGGCGATCGCGTCGGCGGGCGGCCCGATGAAGACCAGCCCCGCCTCCTCGCAGGCGCGCGCGAAGGCCGCGTTCTCCGCGAGGAAGCCGTACCCGGGGTGGACGGCCTGGGCTCCGGTGCGGGCCGCGGCCTCCAGCAGCCGCTCGGCCGACAGATAGCTCTCCGCGGCGGGCGGCGGTCCGATCCGGACCGCCGTGTCGGCCTCCCGGACGTGCCGGGCGTCCGCGTCGGCGTCGGAGAAGACGGCTGCCGAGCGCACGCCGAGCGCCCGGAGCGTGCGGATGACCCGGACGGCGATCTCGCCCCGGTTGGCCACCAACACCGTTTCAAACATGGGTCCTCACATCCGGAAGACGCCGAACTGGGGGTCGCCCAGTGGCGCGTTGGCGCAGGCGGTCAGGGCCAGGCCCAGCACCTGGCGGGTCTCCAGCGGGTCGATCACGCCGTCGTCCCAGAGCCGGGCCGTGGCGTAGTAGGCGTTGCCCTGGCGCTCGTACTGGGCGCGGATCGGGGCCTTGAAGGCCTCTTCCTCCTCCGCCGGCCAGGACTCCCCGCGCCCCTCCAACTGGTCCCGCTTCACGGTCGCGAGGACCGACGCGGCCTGCTCGCCGCCCATGACGGAGATCTTGGCCCCCGGCCACATCCACAGGAACCGGGGCGAGTAGGCCCGGCCGCACATGGAGTAGTTCCCGGCGCCGTACGACCCGCCGACCACGACCGTCAGCTTCGGCACGCGCGTGCACGCCACTGCCGTCACCATCTTGGCGCCGTGCTTGGCGATGCCCCCGGCCTCGTAGTCCCGGCCGACCATGAAGCCGGAGATGTTCTGGAGGAACACCAGCGGGATCCCGCGCTGGTCGCACAGCTCGATGAAGTGGGCGCCCTTCTGGGCGGACTCGGAGAACAGGATGCCGTTGTTGGCGACGATGCCGACCGGGTGGCCGTGGATCCGGGCGAAGCCGGTGACCAGGGTCTGCCCGAACTCGGCCTTGAACTCCGCGAACCGGGAGCCGTCCACCACGCGCGCGATGACCTCGCGTGCGTCGTAGGGGGTACGGGAGTCGACGGGGACGGCGCCGTAGAGCCCGTAGGGGTCGACCTTGGGCTCGACGGCCGGCCGCACCGCCCAGGGGAGCGGCCCGCGCGCGGGGAGCGTGGCGACGATGTTCCGGACGATCCGCAGCGCGTGCGCGTCGTCCTCCGCCAGGTGGTCGGTCACGCCCGACACGCGCGCGTGCACCTCGCCGCCGCCCAGCTCCTCCGCGGTGACGACCTCGCCGGTGGCGGCCTTCACCAGCGGGGGCCCGCCCAGGAAGATCGTGCCCTGGCCGCGGACGATGACCGCCTCGTCGCTCATGGCCGGGACGTAGGCGCCGCCGGCCGTGCACGAGCCCAGCACGGCCGCGATCTGCGGGATCCCGGCCCCGGACATCCGGGCCTGGTTGTAGAAGATCCGCCCGAAGTGCTCCCGGTCCGGGAACACCTCGTCCTGCATGGGCAGGAAGGCGCCCCCGGAGTCGACCAGGTAGAGGCACGGGAGGCGGTTCTCGAGGGCGACCTCCTGGGCGCGCAGATGCTTCTTCACCGTCATCGGGTAGTAGGTGCCGCCCTTGACGGTGGCGTCGTTGGCGACGACCACGCACTCGCGCCCGCCGACCCGCCCGATCCCCGCGATGACCCCGGCGGCCGGGGCCTGCCCCTCGTACATCCCGTCGGCGGCGAGCGGGGCGAGCTCCAGGAACGGCGACCCGGGGTCCAGCAGGGTGTCGACCCGGTCCCGGGGCAGCAGCTTCCCCCGCGCGGTGTGCCGCGCCCGCGCCTTCTCCCCGCCGCCGAGGCGGGCCGCGGCGAGCTTGCCGTGCAGCTCGTCCACGAGCGCGCGGTGCGCCTGCTCGTTGGCCTGCCAGGCCTGCGAGGCGGGATCTGCCGCGCTCGTCAGCTCCGGTGCCTGTTCCATCCTCGCGGTCCCCTCACCCGGTTCACCCAGTGATCGCCTGTTAATGAGCGTTAACCATTTCCTCCAGGTTAACGACCGCTAACGCCCCTGTCTAGAATTGCCTCCATGGCCACGAGAACCGACGCCCCCACCCGCCGCGAGCAGATCCTCAAGGAGGCCGCGCGGCTGTTCGCCGAGCGCGGGTTCCACGGGGTCGGGGTCGACGAGATAGGGGCCGCGGTCGGCATCAGCGGCCCGGGGCTCTACCGGCACTTCCCGGGCAAGGACGCGATGCTCGCGGAGCTGCTGGTCGGCATCAGCGGCCAGCTCCTGACGGGCGCGAAGCGCCGCCTGGCGGAGGCCGACGGGGGGCCTGCGGCGGCGGTCCTCGACTCGCTCATCGAGGGGCACATCGACTTCGCGCTCGACGACCGTCCCCTGATCACCCTGCACGACCGTGAGCTGGACCGCCTGCGCGACAGCGACCGCAAGCTGGTCCGCCAGCTCCAGCGGCAGTACGTCGAGCTGTGGGTGGAGGCCCTGCGTGCCCTGTACCCGGGCCTCGCCGAGCCCGCGGCCCGCTCCGCGGTGCACTCCGTCTTCGGCCTGCTGAACTCCACCCCGCACCTCGGCCGACCGGGTTCCCTGCCGGGCCGCACGGCCACGGCGCGGCTGCTGCACCGGATGGCGCGGGGGGCCTTCGCGGCGGCCGGGGAGTGACGGCCGTCGGAGTGACGAGCGTTACGGCCGGGCGGGCCAAACGCCTCTGGACGCCTGCGCCTACTCGCCGGTACGGTTCATGAGCAAGCGCTTAGCCATGGGGTCGTGACCATCGATTGAGCAACCCCGACGGCGGGCAACCACATCCGCGAGAGCGGCGCCGGTTTAGGCGCAGAGAGGGGCCGGCGGTGCGCCGTACGGTGTTCAACGAGGATCACGAGGCGTTCCGGGAGACCCTGCGGGCCTTCATCGAGGCCGAGGTCGTTCCGGTCTACGACGAGTGGTTCGCGGCCGGCCAGGCGCCGCGCGACTTCTACTACAAGCTCGCCGAGCTCGGCGTCTTCGGCATCCGCGTCGACGAGGAGTACGGCGGCGCCGGCATCGACTCCTACAAGTTCGAGGCCGTCCTCTACGAGGAGACCGCCCGCGCGGGCGTCTCCTTCGGCGGCTCCGGCGTGCACGTGCTGCTCGGCCTGCCCTACATCAAGCTGCTCGCCACCGACGAGCAGAAGAAGCGCTTCCTGCCGAAGTTCGTCTCCGGCGAGGAGATGTGGGCGATCGCGATGACCGAGCCGGGCACCGGCTCCGACCTCGCTGGCATGAAGTCCACCGCCAAGCTCTCCGAGGACGGCACGCACTACGTCCTCAACGGCTCCAAGACCTTCATCACCGGCGGTGTGCACGCCGACCGCATGATCGTCTGCGCCCGCACCTCCGCGCCCACCGCCGAGGACCGCCGGCACGGCATCTCCCTCTTCGTCGTGGACACCAAGGCCGAGGGGTACTCGGTCGGCCGCAAGCTGGACAAGCTCGGCCTGAAGACCTCCGACACCGCCGAGCTGGCGTTCGTCGACGTCAAGGTGCCCGTCGAGGACCTCCTCGGCGAGGAGAACAAGGGCTTCTACTACCTCGGCCACAACCTCGCCTCCGAGCGCTGGGGCATCGCCTACGGCGCCTACGCGCAGGCCAGGGCCGCCGTCCGGTTCGCCAAGCAGTACGTGCAGGACCGCGTCGTCTTCGGCCAGCCCGTCGCCGCGTTCCAGAACACCAAGTTCGAGCTGGCCGCCTGCCAGGCCGAGGTGGACGCGGCCGAGGCCGTCGCCGACCGCGCCACGGAGGCCCTCGACGCCGGTGAGCTGACCCCGGCCGAGGCCGCCAGCGCCAAGCTGTTCTGCACCGAGGTCGCGCACCGCGTGATCGACCGCTGCCTCCAGCTGCACGGCGGCTACGGCTTCATGAACGAGTACCCGATCGCCCGCCTGTACGCGGACAACCGCGTCAACCGCATCTACGGTGGCACCAGCGAGATCATGAAGTCGATCATCGCGAAGGACATGGGTCTGTAAGGTCCCGGTAATTACCGAACAGTAGAAATGGCCGCATGAGCCAGGCACTTCAGGATCTCCTCGATCTGCTCGACCTCGAGCAGATCGAGGAGAACATCTTCCGCGGCCGGTCCCGCTCCGCCGTCGTCCCGCGCGTCTTCGGCGGGCAGGTCGCGGCCCAGGCGCTGGTCGCCGCCGGACGGACGGTCCCCGAGGACCGTCTCGCCCACTCCCTGCACGCGTACTTCCTGCGCCCCGGCGACCCGGGCGCGCCCATCGTCTACACGGTCGACCGGATGAACGACGGCCGTTCGTTCACCGCGCGCCGGGTCCTCGCGGTCCAGCACGGACAGCCGATCTTCGCGCTGTCCGCCTCCTTCCAGCGGCACGAGGAGGGCTTCGAGCACCAGGCCCCCATGCCGCCCGCCCCGGACCCGGCCACCCTCCCCACCTCCGAGGAGCGGCTGCGCGGCTACGACCACCTCCCGCCCGAGATCGTCGAGAAGTTCCTGGAGACGCGCCAGGCCGTCGACCTGCGCTATGTCGACGAGCCGCCGTACGGCCGGTACGGCGAGCCGCGCGAGCCGCACTCCCAGGTCTGGTTCCGCGCCAACGGCAAGCTGGCCGACGACCCTCTGCTGCACGTCGTCCTCGCCACCTACGTCTCCGACATGACGCTCCTCGACTCGGTTCTGCTCGCGCACGGCCGCGGCGGCTGGGCGGTCGGCGACGTGGTGGGGGCGTCCCTGGACCACGCGATGTGGTTCCACCGCCCGTTCCGCGCCGACGAATGGCTCCTGTACGACCAGGAGTCGCCGTCCGCGCACGGCGGCCGCGGCCTCGGCCAGGCCCGCATCTACACGCAGGACGGCCGCCTCGCGGTGTCGGTGATCCAGGAAGGCGTGGTCCGAGCTCCCCGTCAGTCCTGCTCGGATTCCTCTTCCTCGCCGAGGCCCGCCTCGGCCAGCAGGTAGGCGACCATCGGGTCGTAGTGGCGCGGGCTGACGACATGGTCGTCCAGGGGGACCGCCACCTGGACGGTGCCCTCCGCCTCGGCGATGAACAGCGCCGGGTCGTTGCAGTCGGCGTACCCGACGGAGTCGACGCCGTGCCGGCCCGCGTAACCCGCCCAGCCGTGGTCGGCGACGACCAGGTCGGGCAGCGGGCGGCCCTCGCGCTCCAGCGCGGTGAGGATGGCCTTCATCGGCTCGCCGGAGTGGGTGTGCCACAGGCTGGCGCCGTGTTCCAGGACGGCCACGTCGGCCAGCTGCCAGACATACCCCTCGTCCGTCTGGAGCCCCTCCGGGATGACGACGATCTCGCAGCCGGCCGCGCGCAGGGCTGCGGCCGTGGCCCGGTGCACGTCGAGGAGGCCGCCGGGGTGGCCGGTGGCGAAGAGGACCCGCTGCCGTCCCTCGGCCGCCTTGCGCAGCCGGGCCGCGAGCCGGTCCAGACCGTCGACCGTCAACTCGGGGTCGATGGTGTCCTGGCCGTGGCGGTACTCGGGATCGTCGTTCACGCCGACCCGCTCCGCCATCACCGCGAGCACGTCCTGCTCGTCGCTCCAGCGGTCGCCGAGTTCCAGGCCGAGCCAGAAGTTGCGGACGCCGTTGGCCAGTTGGCGGTAGTGGGAGAGGTTGTTCTCGCGCGGTGTGGCGACATCACCCGCGATACGGGTTCTGACGAGGTGGTCGACGAGTTCGGCGCGGCTTGGCGTCCCGGGTATCGGCATGGTTTCCATTGTGGGGGCAGCGGGCTGTGCGCGTCTTGGCTGTTCCGGCCGCTGGGACACGCGTCACTCACTGATTTCTGAGCGCGAACCACAGCTCCATCCGTACGTCGGGATCGTCCAGGTCCGTCCCCAGCAGCGTCGCGCAGCGGGCGATCCGCTGCCGCACGGTGTTGCGGTGCACGGACAGCGCCACCGCCGTGCGGTCCCAGCTGCCGTGCAGGGAGAGCCAGGCGCGCAGGGTCTCGCTGAGCGGGGCGCTCGCGGCGAGCGGGGCGAGGAGCGTCCGGGCGTGGGCGCGGGCCTCGTCCTGCGGCAACAGGTCGAGCAGACCGGCGCCGCGACCGTGCCGGACGAGAGCCGCGCGGGTGGCGCGGGCCCGGGCCAGCGCGCGGGCCGCCTGCGCGTCGGCGGCCGGCCAGTCGGCGGGCTCCGCGGCCGCGCTGACGCCGAGGGTCCAGCCCGGCTGCGGCCCCGGCGCCCGGTCGGCCGGCACGAGGACCCGGACGACGTCGGCGGCCAGGTCCACCAGCGGTGACCCGAGCGCCGTGCCGAGCGCCGAGGCCGCCACCGGGCCGGGCGTCTGCGCATCGGGCCGGGCGTGCACGACGAGCCACGGCTGACCGGATTCCCGGCCGAGCAGCGGCGCGACCTCGTCGGGCGCGCTGCCCAGCAGCAGCCGGACGAGCGCCGAGGAGCGAGCCGCGCCCGAGCCGCTCTGCTGCTCGCCGGTGAGAAGGGAGAGCAGGACGGCGGCGACGGAGGCGATGGTGTGGTCGCCGGGGTCCCGCCGGGGCGCCGCGACCCCGAGCACGAACCCCTGACCGGCGCCCAGCGCGTAGGCGGCGAGGTGGGCGCCGGAGGGCGCGGTGTCGCTGGCGGTCGCGGTCGCGGTGGGGGCGGCCGGGACACGGGCGGTGAGGATACGGGCGAGGCCGGCCAGGGGGAGGTCGTCCGGGGACGCCTGCCCCGCCCCCGCGATCTCCGTCCCCTCCGGCCCGTACAGCACCGCGCGCCCCGCGATCCGCTGGGCCAGCTGCCGCAGGACGGCCGGGACCGGGTCCGGCCGGGAGGCGGCGGCCGCGAGACTCGCCTGCGCCTCCGTCACCCGGCGCAGCTCGGCCGTGCGGGCGCGCTCCATCAGCTGCCACACCGCACGGGCGACGGCCGCGAAGGTCGTCCGCGGCGGCACCTCCAGCAGCGGCAGCCCCTGCGCCTCGCAGGCGTCGACCAGCGCCCCCGGCACGGTGTCGTGCACCGGCGCGACCCCGAACCCGAGGGCCGCGCCGCCGCCGGCGACGATCCGCGTGACGTAGTCGTCGAAGTAGGCGTCCCACTCGGCGACGTCCGGCAGATGCACCCCCGCCGTCAGCAGCAGCTCGCCGCCCAGCAGGTACGGGTACGGGTCGGTCATCTCCGAGGCGTGCGCCCCGTGCAGCACGACGCCGGGAGCGGCGGGCCCGGCGATCTGCCGCAGGGCGAGATCCTCACGGGCCAGGAGGGCGGCGAGGGGCACCGGCGGGGTGAGCGGCACCGGTGGGGTGAGCGGCACGGGTGGGGTGAGCGGCACGGGTGGGGTGAGGGGAACGGCAGACTGCTCCGTCACGATGTACGTTCCCTCCATTGCATGACCCACAGATGGCGGAAACGTACACTTCGTGTCGGCTCTCCCGCCACCTACGCTCGAAGTCGGACCAGGCGACGAAGCGTGCGAAAGAAGGCATACGACCATGAGCGGCAACGAGACGCCCCGCGGCCCCGTCGACTCCTCCCGCATCCCGAGGTACGCGGGCCCCGCGACCTTCGCCCGACTGCCCCGTCTCGACGAGGTCGGCCGCGCCGACGTCGCGGTCGTGGGCGTGCCCTTCGACTCCGGCGTCTCCTACCGCCCGGGCGCCCGCTTCGGCGGCAACGCGATCCGCGAGGCGTCCCGGCTGCTGCGGCCGTACAACCCCGCACAGGACGCCTCCCCCTTCGCCCTCGCCCAGGTCGCGGACGCAGGCGACATCGCGGTGAACCCGTTCGACATCCACGAGGCCGTGGAGACGATCGAGGCGGCGGCGGACGACCTGCTCGGCACCGGCGCCCGGCTGATGACCCTCGGCGGCGACCACACCATCGCGCTCCCGCTCCTGCGCTCGGTGGCGAAGCGGCACGGACCCGTGGCCCTGCTCCACTTCGACGCCCACCTCGACACCTGGGACACGTACTTCGGCGCGGAGTACACGCACGGCACGCCGTTCCGCCGGGCGGTGGAGGAGGGCATCCTCGACACCGAGGCCCTCTCCCACGTCGGCACACGCGGCCCGCTGTACGGCAAGCAGGACCTGACCGACGACGAGAAGATGGGCTTCGGCATCGTCACGTCGGCGGACGTCTACCGCCGCGGGGCCGACGAGATCGCCGACCAGCTGCGGCAGCGCATCGGCGACCGCCCGCTCTACATCTCCATCGACATCGACTGCCTGGACCCGGCGCACGCCCCCGGCACCGGCACCCCCGAGGCCGGCGGCATGACCTCCCGCGAACTGCTCGAGATCCTGCGCGGCCTGGCGTCCTGCAACCTGGTCTCGGCGGACGTCGTCGAGGTGGCCCCCGCGTACGATCACGCGGAGATCACGTCGGTGGCCGCGTCCCACACGGCGTACGAACTGACCACGATCATGTCCCGCCAGATTGCAGAGGCTCGCCCGAAGTGACCCACGACCACGACCTGGAACTCCGCCCGACGCCCGCCCAGACGGAGGCGGCCCTGAACCCCCCTCCGGGCCGCATCGGCGGAGACCTGGTCGTGGAGACCCTGGCCGCCCTCGGCACGACGACGGTCTTCGGCCTGCCCGGCCAGCACGCGCTGGGCATGTTCGACGCCCTGCGCCGCTCCTCGCTCCGCTACATCGGCCTGCGCGTGGAGAACAACGCGGGCTTCGCGGCGGACGCGTACGGCAGGATCACGGGCGAGGCCGCCCCCTTGCTCCTCTCGACGGGCCCGGGAGCACTGACCTCCCTCGCGGCTCTCCAGGAGGCGGCCTCGGCCTCCGCGCCGGTGCTGGCCATCAGCAGCCAGATCCCGACGCCGGGCCTGGGCGGCGGCAGGCACGGCTACCTCCACGAACTCACCGACCAGTCGGCCTCCTTCCGGGGCGTGGTGAAGTCCGTCCACACGGTCCGCGCCCAGTCCCAGATCCCGTCCGCGATCGAGGCGGCCTGGAAGTCGGCGCTGACGGCCCCGCACGGCCCGGTGTGGGTGGAGATCCCGCAGGACGTACTGCTGGCCGAGACCGCGATCCCGGTCGTGACGGGCGGCGACGCCTTCCCGGAGGAACTCCCGCCCCGCCCCGAACTGACGGCGGTGGCGGCACACCTGCTGTCCACCGCCGCCCGCCCGGCGATCATCGCGGGCGGGGGAGTGGTGCGCGCGGACGCGTCGAAGAAGCTGCGCCAGCTCGCGGAGCGGCTCCAGGCCCCCGTGGTCACCACCCCCGGCGGCAAGGGCGCCTTCCCCTGGAAGCACCCGCTCTCCCTCCAGTCCTGGATCGAGGACCGGCACACCACGGACTTCCTGGAGGACGCGGATGTACTCCTGGTGGTGGGCTCGGGACTTGGCGAACTCTCCTCGAACTACCACACGTTCAAGCCGCGTGGCCGCGTCATCCAGATCGAGGCGGACCTGGGCAAGCTGGAGTCCAACCACCCGGGGCTGGGCATCCACGCGGACGCCCGCCTCGCACTGCAGGCACTGCTGGAGACGGTGTCCGAGCGGCCGGACCCTTCCGCGCCCAAGCGCGTCCGCGAGGTCCTGGCGAAGGTGGCCGACCGTATCGCGGCCCAGGAACTCACCCTGGAACAGCATGTGTTGGCGTCGGTGCGAGCGGCGCTGCCGACCGACTCCCCGTCCTTCTGGGACATGACGATCCTGGCCTACTGGGCCTGGTCGGCGTTCGACGCCAAGGGCCCCAACCACATGCACTCCGCCCAGGGCGCCGGGGGCCTCGGCTACGGCTTCCCGGCGGCCCTGGGCGCGGCGGTCGCGGACCCCACCCGCCCGGTCCTCGCGGTCTCCGGCGACGGCGGCGCGCTGTACTCGATCGCGGAACTGGCGACCGCCCGTCAGCACCACCTGAACGTGACCTGGCTGATCGTCGACGACGGAGGTTACGGCATCCTCCGCGAGTACATGACGGACGCCTACGGCGAGACGACGGGGACGGAGTTGGCGCGGCCGGACTATGTGGCGCTGGCGGAGTCGTTCGGGGTGCCGGGGGTGCGGACGTCGGCGGAGACGTTGGAGGCGGACCTGAGGAAGGCACTGTCCGAGCCGGGCCCCTCCGTCGTCGTACTCCCGGCGGTCCTGCGGATGTTCGCACCGACGCATCTCTGATCGCCGACGCGTCTCCGATCGTTGATACGGTCCCGCCATGCCTGAAGCGCCCGTACCCCCCGTATCCCCTGTCACCGCCGACGACGTGCAGTACGCGGTCCGGCTGGCGGCGGCCGCGCTGCGCGGGGTGGAGCAGGGGGCCGACTGGGACGGCAAGGCCGGTTCCCTGGAGTGGAGTTGCCGGGAGACCGTCGAGCATCTGGCCGACGACCTGTTCGCCTACGCCGCCCAACTGGGGCCCGAGCACCCGCCGTCGGACCGAGAAGTCCCCTTCGTGTGGCGGCGGGAGCGGCCCGGCGGGCCGGCCAACGTCGTCTTCGCGGACCGGGCGGCTGGGGTGGCCGGGCTGGTGCAGGTGCTGGAGGCCAGTGGGGCTCTGCTGACGGCCATGGTGCGGACGACCGCGCCGAGCGTCAGGTCGCACCATGTCTTCGGCGCCTCCGACCCGGAGGGCTTCGCCGCGATGGGCGTCGTCGAGACGCTGGTGCACCTGCACGACGTCGCCGCAGGGCTCGGGGTGGAGTGGGCGCCGGACGCCGGACTGTGCGGCCGCGCACTGGCACGTCTCTTCCCGGACGCCCCGAACGACACCGCCCGGTGGCCCACCTTGCTGTGGGCCACCGGGCGGGGAGAACTGCCGGGGCATGCGCGCCGCACCGAGTGGCGCTGGTACGGCGCTCCCCGGGGTGAGCGACTCGACGGCGCCGACGGCTGCTGACATGCCGTCACGCTGTCCGGCCATGGTCGATGCACGCCAGAGAGCGAGGCAGGCGCCGTCACGTCCGGCGGCGACCCGGACACGCCGACGCCGTGGACCCGTCCGCTCGTGGGCCGGCAGCGGAATGACTAGATGAATGAGTCCAAGGGGTGTCGTTGCGGTCAGTGATCGTAGGCGGTCAGCGACCGTTTGATCGGTTGCCCGGTTTTGTCGTTGTGCCAGA